>NZ_JAGDFV010000009.1 GCF_017497985.1 Meiothermus sp. CFH 77666 | reverse complement strand
AGAACAAGCTGGGTTCGGCCAGAAAATGTACGACCAAAGCTTGGTACTGGAGTAGTCGTCGCTGCAAACGGGTGCGTTCAGGTAGATGGGGGAAGCAGTCACCCAGGTTGGCGACCAGCCACAGGTAGAACCGGCGGAATGAGCCGCCTTTGAGGCTGAACATCAGCCCGATGGTGACCAACTCACTAAGGCTGAGCTTGGCTTGTTGATGTTCATGCTGTTCAGCCTTCGAACGCAGGGCATCGTCTACCCCAACGTACATCACCAAAGCAACGTCTTCCAGCGATAGAATGCATCTCGGGTCTGGCCGCATACACCAGACCCTATTCCTTTCTCCCGCTACTTTTCAACTAGCACCAGTGATTATCTAGCCTCCTCCACCAGCCTGGCGGCCCTCGAGGTGCTGGTACACGCCGAGAGCTACGCCGATTTGCCGGAGTACCGCGCTTTTCCGGTGGAATTCAACGAAAGCCTGGTGGCGGAACTATCCGAGCTACCCCCCGACTGGCAGCAGAGCCCCGCCCCTTCCAGCACCAAGAGCCTGGGCAGCCACTGGGCCAGCGAGGGCAAGAGTGCGCTTTTGCGCGTACCCAGTGCGGTGGTGCCGTGGGAGTATAACTACGTGCTCAACATCCTGCACCCCGACCACAGCAGGGTGAAAATTGGCGAACCCAGGGTCTTTACTTTTGACCCCCGGCTGGACAAGTAGAGCCGGGGCCACCCGTCCGCAACCCGAGGAGGCAAGGCCAACCTCTTGTCATTCCGAGGCGGCATAGCCGACGAGGAACCTTGCACTGAAAAGGGATAGTGCATGGAAGGGACGACAGCGTATCAGCTTCCACACCTCGCTTTGCTCTGTTTGGAATGAAACAAAATGACCTTCCAGGGCGCTGGTGAACCTATGCAACCGGGCCTCAATCCGACTACGTACCTGGAAATACCCGCAGCCTGCCTCTGGGCGCGACCCGAACCTGCTCCCCCAGACCCGCCTCCAGCTTCACCACCGCTTCCCCCACCCCCAGGTTCACCCGGCACAGCCGTTCGCCCCGCCCGCCATAAACGGCCAGTACTTTGGCGGGCAGCCCTTCCGGCGCCGGGGCCAGGTCTTCGTAGCGGAAGGCCAGCAGGCCCGGCCCGCTTTCCACACCCTGGACGGCCCAGGCCAGGCCGTTCAGTCTGACCTGCCCGCCCTGTACCTCCACAGGGAGCAGGTTCAGACGCCCGAAAGCCCGTGCTGCCGCAAGGGTTTGGGGCTGGGCATACACTTGGGCAGGGGTGTCCACTTGCACGATGCGCCCGCCGTCCATCACCGCAACCCGGTCGGCTACCGCCAGAGCCTCGTCGGGGTCGTGGGTGACATGGAGGGCGCTCACGTGTTCGGCCCGCAGGAGCGAGGCCACCTCGAGGCGCAGTTCCTCGCGCAGCACCGGGTCGAGCGCCGAATAGGGCTCATCCAGCAGCAGCAAACGCGGCCTGGCCGCCAGGGCTCGAGCCAGGGCCACCCGCTGCTTTTGTCCGCCCGAGAGCTGGTGGGGTTTGCGAGCGTCCAGCCCGCCCAGCCCCACCCGGCCCAGCAGATGATGGGCTAGCGCCCGGTCGGGGGTTTTCATCACCAGCAGGAGGTGCTCGAGAGCGCTCAGGTGGGGCCACAGGGCATGATCCTGGAACACGTAAGCCAGCCCGCGCTTCTCTGGGGCCTGATGGGTCACGTCCTCGTTGCCCAGGAAGATGCGCCCTGCATCGGGCTCGAGCAGCCCCGCCACCAGATTCAGCAGCGTGGTCTTGCCCGAGCCCGAGGCCCCCAAGACCGCCACAATTTCGCCGGGCGAAAGGTGCAGGTTGGCATCGAACACCCCCGCCTTGCCGAAGTTTTTGGTGATGTTCTCCAGACGCAGCATGGTGGAAGTCTCAGGGGTAACGCTGGATAGCTGAGGGCCTATAAGTCCATGGCCGATAGCGAGAAATGATTCGAAGAATCGTGGGCTACTTGCTACAGACACTCGTACGCAAGCTATCCTAGCTCACCACGCCCCGGCGCGGTACCCACAGCAGCAACAGCGACAGGGCCATCAGCATCAGCCCGATGGCGGCGGCTTCGCGGAAAAGCCCGCCGTTCAGCGCCGACAGCACCGCCACCCCCAGGGTCTCACTCCCCGGTGCGTACAGCATGGCCGACAGGGTCAGCTCGGCCAGGCACAGTGGCAGCACCAAAAACACCCCGGCGGCCAGGTAGGGCCCTAGCAGGGGAAAGCCAATCTTCCACCAGGCCCACCCGTGCCGCAGGCCAAACAGCTTGCCCACCCCCACCAGCCGCTCGATGCCGCTTTCCAGTCCGGCCTCTATCGAGCGCAGCATCAGTGCGGCAAAGTTGAGCAGGTACGCGAGCAGCAAAATCCAGGGAGTGGCATAGACCGGGGTGGGGGCCAGCAGCAGAATCAGGCCAATGGCCAGCAGGGTTCCCGGCAACAGGTAGTGCATATCCAGCACCTGCCGTAGCCGCTTCAGAGCCCCGCGCTGGGGGGCCAGCAGCAGCCCCAGCAGCAGGAGCAAACCCGTGGCCAACAGGGCCAGCAGCAACGAGTTGAGGAGCCCCTGCCGTACCAGCGGCAGCTCCCAGGCCGCCCCAAAAGCGGGCTGAAAGGCGCCGGTAAAGGTGTTGAAGAGGGCCCGGCGCACCAGGCCCACCAGTGGAAACACCACCGCTATCAGCGCAAACAGGACGAAAGCGGTTTTGGCTGCGAGCCCCAGCCTGGGTCGCAGCAGCCGGGGAGAGGGTTCGCCGGTCGGTTGACTCCCAAGCAGCAGGGCCGGAACTGCCAGCAACCCCAACAACAGCCCAATGGCTGCTGCCTCGCCCAGGGGGTCGGGGCTGGCGGGGGAGAAGAGCCGGGCATAGGCCAGGGTGGGCAGCGTATAGACCTGGGCAGGCAGCCCCAGCACCGCCGGAACCCCGAAGTTGCCCAGCAGGGTCAGGTAGAGTGCCCCAAAGGCCGCTACGAGCGCCGGAAACAGCGGGGGCACCAACGCCCGCACACGTTTCCAGCCCGTTACGCCATGCACCTCGCTGGCTACCAGCAGCGGGGCCAGCTTGGATTCCAGGGCGGGGCGTAGCAGCAGGTAGGCCACCGGGGCGTAATGGGCCGTCCAGGCCAGCAGGATGCCGCCTACCCCATAAGGCTGCACGTTCACCAGTTGCAGGGCATACAAAAACCCGAGTGCTCCCACAAAGGGCGGCACCAGGTAGGCCGGCAGCAGCAGCGTATCCCACCCTGGGTGCAGCCGCGCCCGGAAGGCCAGCCAGGCCAGCCCACCCCCCACCCCCAGGCTCAGGAGACTGCCCACCAGCGCCAGGAGTAGCGAAACCCCCGCCAGGTCGAGCACCCTGGGCAGAATGGCAAGGTCGCCCAGCCCCCGCCAGGCCAGTACCCAAAGCGGTAGGGCTACCCCCAGCGAGAGGAGTAGCCAGAACAGATTGGTTAGGGGTTGTCGCCGGAGCATCAGCGCTATCCTAGTGGTCTAATAAGTTTATTTTCTTGTCATTCCGAATGGAGCGAAGCGGAGTGAGGAATCTGATGCGCCTCAGTCCACTGTATTCACCTTAGCCATGCAGTATCAGATTCCTCGTTGCACTGCGTGCGCCTCGGAATGACAACGAGAAGTTGAGGGAAGAAGTTGGGTTCATTAGAGGCATCCCGATTACTTTGCTACCAAACCACTAGCAGTGAGGTGAGGGTATTGACGGGCGGTCATGCCCGGCTGGGTTGAGGGGTTCGGATCAGGCGTGGTCGGATGAGAGGGCGTCGAAGCAAAACAGAAAAGCTAATCTTTGACCTTATACCAAATCTGCTCAGAAGTGACCCAAAAGCGATATACAAGTCCCTCGAACGCGCCCCTTGGCGCGGCAAGTGAGGGGCGCGTTTAGCGCCGCTCACGCGCAGAGTTGGTATTAGACAGGTCAACCTGGCTTTCGGCCTTCAGCCTTCAGCTTTCGGCTGCTTCAGGCCCTTTTAGCGCAGATTGAACAGCGTGTTGAATTGTGTAAGCAGGTTTTGCCGGTTGGCCTGGATGTAATCGGCTGCCGAGGGCACCGAGAGCACCTCCCCGCTCACCCCCGCAGGGCGAGGGGCCGAAGCGATGACGGGAATGTAGCCTTGCTGGGCGAACAGGGCCTGGGCTTCGGGCGAGAGCAAGAAGCGCAGGAAGCGCTCGGCCAGTACCGGGTTGCGGCTATTGCTCAGAATGCCGATGGGGGTGGGCACCAGAATGGCCCCGTCGCGGGGGTAGATCACCTTGAGCGGCGCCCCCTGGCGAATGAGGTCGCGGATGCCAAAGTCGGTGATGATGGCCAGGCCATACTGCCCCTCGGCCAACTTTTGCTGAAGGACGGGGTTGGACTGCTCGACCTTTAGGCCGTTGCGCTGGAGTTGCTCAAAGAAGCTAAAGCCAAAGCGCTGGCTGAAGGTACCCAGGGTAGAGAGGGCCGCCCCGGAAAAGTTGGGGTTGGGCATGCCCACCAGGTCGCGGTATTCGGGCTTCAAAAGGTCGCGCCAGGAGCGCGGTTCGGGGAGGTTGCCCAGCTTGCGGGTGTTCACGGCAATGCCGTTGTAGAGAAGCCGTACCTCATAGTAGCGCCCACCCTGGTAGGCAAACTTGACCGGGAAGCCGGGCGTAGTGGCCCGCACCGGGCGCAAGCGGTTTGCGGCGGCCAGTTCGCGGAAAAAGGTCTCGTCGGCCACCCACAGCAGGTCGGCCTGGGGGTTGTTGGCCTCGAGCTCGGCCCGCAGACGGGTAATCACCTCGCCGGTGCCGCTGCGGAAGACCTGCATGTTGACGCCCGGATTGGCCCGTCTGAACAGCTCAATCATGGGGTTGACGTTGGTCAGGACTTCCGAGGTGTAGAGGGTGATGGTTTGCTGCTGGGCCAGAGCCAGCCCAGAAGCAACCAGAGTAGCCATAAAGAATCTTCGCATTAAGCCTCCAGTGAAGGGTTGTATCCCCTTAGAGATTGTGCCCTGTTTATTGTCAGCCCACGGTCAGAACAGACTTGGTGTTGGGCTACGAAAGCCGTAGTTATCAGTAATCTCTATGGTCAGAACAGCAGGGTGCTGGTCACAGGTCTTGGGTAATCTGAGGAGCTTTTTTACGTGGAAAGTTCAGGCAGCACCGGCGATGATGCGGTGGTCTTTGAGCTCGAGCCTGCCCAGGCCGTGTTTGCTCGAGAGCCGCTCGAGGTTTTGCTGGCGCTCCCCCTGGCGGGCGGCATAGGACATATTGGCTCCGTGCATGGAAACCGCAACGCCCCTGCCGGGAAGCTGAATGAGCGGGTAGCCCGCCGAGGTCACGCGCAGATACCAGTCCCAGTCCCAGTAGTCGGCCATCTCGGGGTCGAAGGGGCCCAGCTCGTCGTGCAAAAAGCGCGGATAGGCCGCGCCGGTGGCGAGCAGGTGGTTGTCGGTGCGGAGCGAGAAGGGGCTGGCTTTGAGGTCGAAGGGGATGCGCTCGAGTTCCAGACCGTCGCGCTCCAAAACCAGGTAGCCGCCCCGGTAGACCAGCCCGGCCTGCGCTCGGAGGGCCCGCACCACCCGGTACAGGTGGGTGGGGTCGAGCCACCAGTCGTCGTCGTCGAGCAGGGCAATTATCGAGCCGGTGGCATGGGACAGCCCGGTGTTGCGGGCGTGCACCTGCCCCCGCCCCTCGTTGCGAACCCCCAGGATGCGGGGGTCGCGCAGGCTGTGGGCGGCCAGGATGCCCGAGCCGTCGCCATCGTCCACCACCACCGCTTCCCAGTCGGGGTAAAGCTGAAGCTGGAGCGAGCGCAAGGCCCGCAGCAAGAACTGGGGCCGATTGTAGGTGGGAATCAGCACACTGACCATCGTTTACTTGAGATTAAAACCCTTTTGTCAGGGCCGCTTGGTACGCCTCCTGACATTTGGCTGACCCGCCTGACCCTGTCCTGACGCATGGGCGCAACCCTCTCTTTTGGAGAGGTTTTCTATGCGAATCCTGGTGACCAACGACGACGGTATCTACAGCCCTGGGCTTCTGGCCCTGGCCGAGGTGGCAACGGCTTTTGGCGAGGTGCGGGTGGTCGCGCCCGATGTGGAGCAGTCCGCCATGGGCCACGCCATCACCATTTCCCGCCCCCTGCACTACCGAGCCACGCCGCTGGGGGGCCTCGAGGCCTACCGCGTGAACGGCACCCCTGCCGACTGCGTGGCCCTGGGCACCCACCACTGGGACAAGGTAGACCTGGTGCTATCGGGTATCAACCTGGGCTCCAACCTGGGCAACGAAATCTGGCATTCCGGCACGGTGGCCGCCGCCAAGCAGGCCGCACTGCTCGGCATTCCTGCCATTGCCTTTAGCGCCCCCGTCAATGGCCGCGAGCCCGACTTCGAGGCCCTCAAACCCTGGGTGGGGCGGGTGCTGGAAGCACTGCTGCGCGAGCACAGGCCCTTCCTGATCAACGTCAACCTGCCCACCAAGCCTAAGGGCATTCTATGGGCCCGCCAGTCGGTGCGGATGTACGAGGGCCGGATTGTGCCCGGCACCGACCCCATGGGCCGCGAGCACTTCTGGTTTGCCGCCTACCCCGACCACGAACCCGAGGAAGGCACCGACCGCTGGGCGGTGGGCCACAACTTCATCGCCCTTACGCCGCTGCGCCTCGACCTGACCGACGAAGCCCGCCTGAGCCAGGCCTTTCAGCTGGCGGCCTCGGCGGATTGAAGGTATTCATGGTCGATAGCTTATAGCCGATAGCTGATAGCCCAATTGTGCAGTAGCCGCTGGGCAACCTCCGGCCAGCTTAGGGCTATCGGCTATCCACCATCGGCTATCGGCAGATTTTTCGGCTACACGTTGAACAAAATCAGCATTACGTCGCCGTCCTGCACCACGTAGTCCTTGCCTTCGGTGCGTACCCAGCCTTTTTCCTTGGCCTGGGCCCAGCCGCCGGCCTCCACCAGCTTGTGCCACTCGATCACCTCGGCCCGGATGAAGCCCCGCTCGAGGTCGGAGTGAATCTCACCGGCGGCCTGGGGGGCCCTGGTGCCTTTGCGAATGGTCCAGGCCCGCACCTCTTTCTCCCCAGCAGTGAAGAAGGTTTGCAAGCCCAGGGTGTGGTAGGCGGTGTGCACCAGTCGATCCAGCCCCGACTCCTTCAGGCCCAGGGTTTGCAGGTACTCGGCAGCCTCTTCCTCGGAAAGCTCGGCCAGTTCGGCCTCGATCTTGGCCGAGACCACCATCACATCGGCGCCCTCCTGGGCTGCCGCCTCGCGCACCTTTTGCACGTGGGGGTTCTGGGCACCATCGGGCAGGTCTTCCTCGGCCACGTTGCACACGTAAATCACGGGCTTGTAGGTGAGCAGGCCCATCTCGCGGGCGGCTTTGCTCAAAAGTTCCGGCTCGGCACCCTTGAAGGTTCGGATGGGCTGGCCCTGCGAAAGGTGTTGCATGAGCGGTTCCAGCACCTCCAGCAGGGCTTTGTCGTCCTTGTCGGTGCGGGCCGACTTGCGCAGCTTGTCCAGGCGCTTTTCGATTGTCTGGAGGTCGGCCAGGGCCAGTTCGGTGTTGATGGTCTCGAGGTCGTCCAGGGGGTTGACCTGGCCGGCCACATGCACCACGTTGGGGTCTTCGAAGCAGCGCACCACGTGGGCAATGGCGGCTACCTCGCGGATATTGGCCAGAAACTGGTTGCCCAGGCCCTCGCCCTTGTGGGCCCCCTTCACCAGCCCGGCAATGTCCACAAACTCCACATGGGTAGGCACAATGGGCGGCACCCGTTCGCCCTTCACAAAGAGCTTTTGCAGGGCGGTCAGACGCGGGTCGGGGAGCGTGACCACCCCCACGTTTTTGTCAATGGTGGCAAAGGGATAGTTGGCGGCCAGGGCGCCTGCTTTGGTAATGGCGTTGAAGAGGGTGGATTTACCCACGTTGGGAAGACCTACGATGCCGACTCCGAGTGATGCCATGCGGTTCCTCTGGGCAGGCCACGCTGCCTGCACACAAGCCCCCATTCTAACCCAGAGGCAAAAGCCCCGGGCAAGAAGGGTAGACTCGAGGTGTCTCAGGAGGTGTTCATGGCAACGGTGCTGCTCTTGATGCTGGCGGTGGCGGCAGTGCTGCTGATGGTGCAGTTTGGCCTGGATACCCAGAATCTATCCCAGAAGCCCGCCGATATCCTGGCCGATGAAAGCTACGTGCTGGTGGCCTTGCTGGCAATGGTGGTGATTGCCGGGCTGGTTACGGCGGTGTTGCTCTATGTAGCGCCCCAGTGAGCTTGCAATGAGTCGGCAAATCATTGGTGTGCTGAAAGCCCAAGGTTCAAGGCCAAAAGCGAACAGCGCTGCAAACCAGGCCAGATACACGCCCCCTGTTTGAAGAGCGTTTGGGTTACCGCCAGGCCCTGCGTTTGCTGCTCACCGGGGAGCTTCAGAGAACCACAAGGGCGCTCTGGGGGCGTTTTTTATGCCAGCTTTATGGGGGCACAGGGCGAGCCCTCTCATCAGGCGACACCCCAGGCGCAACTTTCTGCCTAGCTGTCGGTTTGTGAAGGCGAGAGGAACGATGTGGATTCGGTATCATTCGCCCAAGCCAAGATGGGCCCTGGCTTCCTGGGCGAACCCGGCCCAGTCCAGCACGGCCCCGGCCAGGGCCAGGTAGCCCCTGGTGGTACAGACCTTGCCCTGCCAGTGGTAGGGTTCTTTACAGCGCTCTAATGCGGTTCCGGCCAGGGCTTCTTCGGCAATGGGGTGAGCGGCGACCTGGCCCGAGACCTGTCCGGCCTCCCACAAAAAAAGCACCCCATTGGCCCCGGCGAACACCGCCCGCAGGCCCTCCCACACCTCGCCCAACCAGTCCTGGTGCTCCGCATCGCGCCCCAGTTTTCGCATCTGGGGGCCGCCGGGAATCACCAGCAAATCCAGTTCGGGCCTGGCGGCGAAGGTGTACCTGGGCGTCCAGACCGCGCCCGCGCTGCCTTCCAGGGCGGTGCGTCCCCGTGCCAGGGTGAACCGCTCCCAGCCCAGGAGCCGGGCCACCTCGAGCGTCAGGGCCGCCTCGGCCTCGAGGAAACCCGGTGTGAGCAAAACGCCCATTCGCATGGCCTCATCCTACCAACCAAGGCCAAAGATTGAGCGGCGCGTGTGGGCACACAACCCTCAAGAGGATGGCGTACTGGGCGCTTCCCCAATGGGCCACACCGGCCCGTGGGCGGGGTATATGCTGGTTGCCCCCTTTGCTCGCAGGCGTTGCCAGCTTGCCAGTGCGACGGGGTTATCGAAAGCATAGGCCTCTGCCGGGAGGTCGCCGGTGAAGGCAAAGCCGTTGTCCAGTACAAGCGAGACGCAGTGGTCGGTGTGGCCTGGCGTATGCAGGATTTCGCCAGCAATTCCCATCTGGCCCAGGAGCAGGCGGCTCTGCTCGAATGAGATGATGATGTTGCCGTGCTCCGTGATGTCCAGGTAGTGATCTCCTGGCTTCGTCCAGGTTTTCATGATGGGGATGGCCTCGAGCTGAACCTCGAGCACCAGCAGTTGAACCCCCTCCCGCTTGAGCTCCTCGGCAAGCCCCGCATGGTCTATGTGGTAGTGGGTAGCCAGGGCGTAGCGAATCTCGCAGAGGGGGATGCCCACCCTGGCAAGATGGGCCTTCAGGGTTCCAAGGGTTCCGGGCCAGCCGATGTCCACCAGCAAGCGCGAGGTGCCCGCGCTTACAACCCAGTAGTTGGTAGAGCGGTAGCCCACATTCACAACGGTAATGGGCGGTGGGGTATTCATTGCGAGGTGTGCGCTCTGATAGGTATTTGCGCTCAGAACTTCAGTTTTCGGCTTTTACCGTCTGGCTTGGGCCTTACTTTTCCGGGTCGGCTTGCGTTCACCCTGCACAAACGCCTTCAGGTCGGCGGCTTGCCGGGCCAGCGAGGGCAGGTGCACGTACATCATGTGGCCGGCGGGGTAGTAGTGTACCTGGATGTTTTGTTGCAGGTGGGGTTCCAGGCTCAGGTGGTTCAGGGTGTAGTCGGTGGCAAAGTAGGGGGTGGCCAGGTCGTAGTAGCCGCTGCCTACATACACCCGCAGGAAGGGGTTCATGCAGATGGCCTTGCGGAGGGTCTCGGCCACATTCAGGTACTGGTTCTCGAACTCCTTGTAGCTCCAGTTCTGGTACAGGTTGGAGAGAATTTCGTAGGGCAGGTCGCTCTCGAAGCCCAGGTCTTGCCGCACGTACTGGTTGAGGGTGGCGGTGTAGGGCCCCTGAATGGCGGCATAACTGGGGTCGTACTCGAAGGCAGCCCCGGCGGCGTCGCGGTCGGTGCCGGTAAAGCGGCTGTCCAGCCGACCCACGGTTTTGCGCTCGGCACGCAGAAGCTCCTTGGTGAAGCGGAAGATCTCCAGGCGCAGGTTGCTGGCTAGTACGTACGCTTCTGTTAGGCCGGTGTAGCGGGCCAGCTTCTGAGCGATGCGCTTTTGCTCGGCGGAGGCCAGTTTGCTGCCTTGCATCAGGGCCAGGGTGTACTCGCCTTCGGCAAAGGCTTCCACTTCCTTCAAGAGGGCCTTTAGCGGTTTTTGTTGGAGGTCTTTGGGAAGCTTGCCGTGATACCAGGCGGTGGCGCTAAAGGTGGGCAGGAACAGGATGTGCGGCAGGTCGTTGCCGGGGCCAAAGCGGGCGGTGGAGAACTCCAGAATGCTGCTGACCAGCATGAGGCCGTTCAGGTACATGCCGTGCCGCTCTTGCAGATAGCCCGACAGGCCCGCCGCCCGGGTGGTGCCGTAGCTCTCGCCGATCAGGTACTTGGGGCTGGTCCAGCGCCCGTAGCGGTGGGTGTAGAGGCGGATAAACTCCCCCACGCTCTCGAGGTCGCGCTTGAAGCCGTGGTACTCCCGGGTTTTCTCGCCCTCCACCATGCGGCTATAGCCCGTACCGACCGGGTCGATGAAGACCAGGTCGCTCACCTCGAGCAGGGTGTGTTCGTTGTCTACCAGCCGGTAAGGCGGGGGGGTGAGGGCCCCGGCGTCGCCCATCTCCACCCGTTTGGGGCCCAGTAGGCCCAGGTGCAGCCAGACCGAGGACGAACCCGGCCCCCCGTTGAAGGAAAAGGTAATGGGTCGCTGGCTGCGGTCACTTACGCCCTCTTTGGTGTAGGCCACGAAAAACACTGTGGCCTTGGGTTTGTGCCCCTCGGCGGTGCCGTCCTTTTCCGATTCTTCGCGCAGCACCACAGTTCCGCAGGTTACGCTGTAGCGCAGTTCCTTCCCTCCAATGCGGATGCTGTGCTGGGTGGTGGTGAGCTGATCTTGCGGCGTGGGTTTGGTCTCGGTGGTTTTGGTTTCTTCCGGCATGGGGCTATACTATACGCCCACTCGGGGTAACTCAAAACCCAGGCCAGCGGCGCTCAGGCAGGCCTTATCTGACATACACAATCCTGCGATACCCTGGGCGGGATGATGCCGAGATGGAAGTACACGCTGGGGCTTGCAGTAATGCTATGCGCCCTGGGACTGGCCCAGGTGTCTCCGGAGGCCGCCCAACTGCTGGAAAAAATGCGCCTTGCCCACGGTGGGCCGGCCCTGGCCAATTTGCGTACCTACCAGGAAACCGCCACCCTGACCACCTTTTCCGGGCCGCAACCGGAGAACCAGCTAACGGTGGTTTCGTATGCAGATTTTCCTTCCAGGCGGCTCAGGGTGGAGTACCGCGACGGCTCCAAGCTCATTCAGGTGCTCCAGGTAACCCCCGCAGGCGGACAGAGCTGGAGCGTGGTCTCGGGGAGCAAGGCCCTCGAGGCCGAACTGGCCCAGGAGCTTCGCAACGGACTGTTCCAGACCTGGTACGGCCTGCGCCTGGGAAGCAGCGGAAGAGAGCAGGCCCGGCTGCTGGGGCGTCACACCTTTGGCGACCGCACAGGAACCGCCATAGAAGTCACGACTCAGGGCAGCAAGACCACCTATCTGGCAAATGCCCAGCACCAGCTCATCGCCGAGCGCTACCAGAATAGCCAGGGGCAGATGACGGTGCTCTACGCCGACCTGCGGCGGGTCTCGGGCATCCAGATTCCCTTCCAGGCTCGCCTCTACGCCGATGGCACCCTGTTTGCCGAGGTCAAGGTGCAAGAAGCCCGGGTCAACCCGGTGCTCAGGCCCGAGACCTTCAGGATGCCGTAGGGGGCCGAAAGCTAAGAGCCGAAGGCCAAAAGCTGAAAGCTAAAAGCTGAAGGCCAAAAGCAACGTGACCTGTGACATGAGACCTGAGACCTGCGACACTTGACGAACCCGTATTGCCCGCGCAGTTGTGATTTAGACAACCCACATCCCCAACTTTGGCGCTAAAAATAGAGCATGGACAAACGGCGGTTTTGGGGGGTCGTGCTGGTGTTGTGGGCGGGGCTCGGTCTGGCCAGCCCGGCCCAGGATTTGCTCAGCGAAGTGAGTCGTTTGCTGAACGACTACTACGGGGGTTTTTCGCAGGTCAGGCCGCAGGAACTGCGGCAGAAGTACCAGGGGGAGCTCGAGAAAATCTGCGCCCAGGAGGTGGTTTGCCCTGCGAACAAAGCCTACACGGTGATTGCCTCGCTGGTGGCTGAAATCGGGGATCGCCACACCCGCTACTTCACCCCAGAAGACTACGCCGAAGTCCAGCGGCGCCTGGCTGGAACCAGCAGCAGTCGCCCCCAACTGGGCGTGCAGCTCCAGGTGGTGCCGGGGCTCGAGGGCCTGCTGGTGATAGAGGTGAGCGCCGAAACCCCTGCGGAGGAAGCGGGTTTGCGCCGGGGGGATCGCATCCTGGCGGTGAATGGCGAGCCCTTGCCCCAGGCCGAAGCAGAGCGTAGCAACTTCCTGCGCGAGCGCCTGAGCGCAGGAGGGCCGGTCAGCCTGACCATCCAGCGGGTGCAGCAGCGTTTCGAGGTGGAGGTGCGCCCCAGGATTATCTCCCTGCGGCAGCTACCCTCGCTCAGCCTGCGTTCGGATGGGGTGGCGGTCTTGCGCATTCCCTCGTTCAGCGGCTATCAGCAGGTGGGGCCGCGCATTCACGAACTCGTACGCCAGGCCCAGGCGGCGGGGGCCAAAGGCATGGTCATAGACCTGCGCAACAACGGCGGCGGGGTGCTGAGCGAGTGCCTGGTGGGGGCGGGGGCCTTTGTCGAGGAGACCTACCGGCGCTTGCAGGACAACATGCGCGCCAGTGAGCAGGGCTACAAAGACGGCTACTACTACTTCCGCTCGGGGGGCCGAGACCGCCCGCAGTACGAGGTGCAGGCGGTTCGCTGGACAGGCCCGGTGGTGGTGCTGGTGAACGAGCGCACCGCTTCGTGTGCGGAATACTTCACCTTCGACTTACAGGAAGGCCGCCAGGCCCCGGTGATTGGGCAGCCCACTGCCGGGGTGGGCAATACCGCCACCATTTTCTTGCGCCTGAGCGATGGCTCGGGCCTGCAGGTGACCACCTCGAGGGCCCAGCGCAAGGACGGCAGCTTTTACCCCGACCGCGTAACCCCCAGCATAAGCTTTGCCGACGACTTTCAGGCCCTGGCCGAAGGGCGCGACCTGATGCTGGAAAAAGCCATTGAGCTCTTGATGGGCGTGAATGTGGGGGTTGAGCAAGAGTAGTCTCGCGCGGGGTTGCCGAAAGGTCTGGGGTCTCAGGTCAAAGATTTGGGAGCCCGACACAGGGCTTAATGCATAGCGAACAGCCTTTTGCATGGATCAATCCACTTCTGGTAAGTTCCTCACAAGCCCTCGACCGGCTCGGTTTCCAGGGTTCGGATGGCCTCGCGCAACCAGTCGGGGATGCGGGCAGGTTTACCGTCTTCCAGCCAGACCACCACCACCTTGATGCGGGCGGCCAGGGCTCCATTGGCCCAGATCTCGCTATGGGTGCGGAAGCTCGAGTTGCCCACCCGCTCCACCCGCAGGGCAATCTCCACCTGCTGCTCGAACAGGATGGGTTGAATGTAGTCCACCTCGGCCCGCGCCATCACGAAATGGCCGCTGTCTATGGTAGCCCCGGCCCGCCGCAGGTAGTGGCCCCGCGCCACCTCGTCGTAGGTCAGGTAAACCGCGTTGTTGACGTGTTTGAGGGTGTCCAGGTCGCTGAAACGCACCTCGAGGGGGACACGCACCGGAAAATACATGCCCTGGATTCTATACCGACTCGAGTCGAATCCCTATACTTGGGCCTATGAGCCAAGCCACTGCCGAGCTTCCTACCTGGGATCTGGATTCTTTGTTTCCAGGATTTGAGTCCAACGAGTTTTTGACTGCCTGGAACCAGGTGGCGGCTCAACTGCGGGATTTGCTGGACTTCCTGGAGACCCACCGCATTGGCCAGGAGGGAGCTTCTACCGACAGACCTACCTTCTGGGCCCTGGTGGAGAAGCTCAACACCTTTGGCGATACCCTGGGGCCGCTGTATGCCTATGTGCAGATGCGGGTGGATGCTGATAGCGCAGACTTTGCGGCCCAGGCCAGGCTTTCGGAGCTCGAGCTTCTGCACCTCGAGTACCAGAAGCTGCGCCCCCGCCTTCAGCGCTGGCTGGCCCGGCTCGAGGCCGATGCGGTGCAGGCCGGAGACTACCGGATTCTGCTCGAGGAGGCCAAGATCCAGACCCAGCACCTGATGTCCGAGCCCGAAGAAGTGCTGGCCGCAGAACTCTCGCTCTCGGGGGGGCGGGCCTGGGTCAAGCTGCACGGCAACCTGACCAGCCAGATTACGGCGGTGGTGCAGGGGGAGGAGTTGCCCATGACCGCTGTGCGGAACCTGGCCATGCACCCCGACGAGGCCGTGCGCAAGGCTGCCTACGAGGCTGAGCTTAGCGCCTGGAAAGCCCACGAAACCGCCCTGGCAGCGGCGCTCAACGGCTACAAGGGCGAGGTCTCGACCCTGAACCGTAAGCGCGGGTGGCCAGACGACCTGGCCCCTGCACTCTTTGAGAATCGTATCCGCCGCAAGACCTTATGGGCCATGCAGCAGGTGATGGTGGATAGTTTGCCCCACTGGCGGCGCTATTTTGCCGCCAAGGCACGGGCTTTGGGCAAGGACAGGCTAGACTGGTGGGATCTGTTCGCTCCGGTGGTACGACCCGGCGCCCGCCCCAGGAAGTGGGGTTGGGAGGAAGGACGGCAGTTCATCATCGAGCACCTGGCGAGCTTCTCCCCGGCGGCTGCCGACCTGGCCCGGCGGGCTTTTGCCGAGCGCTGGCTGGATGCCCCACCGCGCAAGGGCAAGGTGGGCGGGGCTTACTGCACGCCTGTAGGGCAGGGGCGCTCACGCATTCTGCTCAACCACGAGGACAGCTTTGAGTCCCTCTCGACCCTGGCCCACGAGCTGGGCCACGCCTACCACAACCACTGCTTGCGGGCAGTGCCCTACCTGCTGCGCCAGGAGCCCATGACCCTGGCCGAGACCGCTTCCATCATGAACGAGACGGTGGTGGGAGAGGCCGCCCTGCGGGTGCTACCCCCCGCCGAGCAACTGGGGGTGCTCGAGGGCGGCCTGCAAAGCGCAGCCCAGGTCATTGTGGACATTCACTCCCGCTTTCTGTTTGAGCAGTCGGTGTTTGCCAGGCGCCGGGAACGGGAACTTTCGGCAGCGGAGTTTTGCCAGCTAATGCTAGAGGCCCAGCAAGAGACCTACGGCGCGGCCCTGGCCACCTATCACCCCTACATGTGGGCGGTGAAGGGGCACTACTACGGCTCGAACTTCTATAACTTCCCCTATGCCTTCGGGCTCCTATTTGGCCTGGCGCTGTACCAGCGGTACCTGGACGAGGGTGCCGGTTTTGTCGCCCAGTACGAAGACCTGCTAGCCTCGGTGGGCAAGTACCCTGCTGAACAATTGGCGGCCCGCTTTGGCTACGATCTGGAATCGGAGGGCTTCTGGCAGGAGGGAATGGCCGTACTGGTCAAGCGGATCGAGCGTTTTGAGCAGATGATTCTTTGAAATAGAAAAATCAGATTTACTAAATGTAAAAAAATCATTGACAAAATATAACTCCCAGGTTTATAGTTATTGCCAGGGAGGTCAACCATGTTCGGACACTTCAATCAAGCTGAATTGACCGTTGCAATCACCGAGAAAATCGAGACCTACCGCCGGGAAGCCGAGCGGGAGCGCCAACTACCCAAACACTCATTTCGCCGCCGCGTTGCCCAGCAGCTTCGGGCCTGGGCCGAGGCGCTGGAGCCGACCCCCAGCCGTACCCCTGCTAAAAGGCGGTTGCGCGGGGCTTGAGCCCAGGGGGTTGGAGGATGAACAAAGTGGTCACGGCCCCCTACCCCGGCTACCGGTAAGAAATTGAGCGTGAAGCCCACCGTGGAGGTTCCCATGTCTGAACAAGAGCGTATCCAGGCCCTGTTGCAAGCAGGCAAAATCACCCAGCAGGAAGCCGATCTGTTGCTTTCGGCCCTCGAGGAAGGCGATACGGCGGCCCAGCAGGCCCAGGCCACCCTGGGCGAGCAGTATGCCGCCCAACCCAGCGGCTGGCAGCCGGAAGGGTTGCGCTGGGTGCGGGTTCGGCTCACGGCAGGTCAGCTCGAGGCCCGGCTCGACGAGAGCCTCCAGATGCCTGTGGTCGAGGGCCCGGCGGAAGTGCGCTCGGCGGGGCCCGACCTGGAAGTGTGGCCCGAGATGGCGGGGGGCAGCTTTTTGGGCGGTCTCATAGGTCGGGTGGGTTCGCTGGAACTGCGCCTTCCGCCGGGCTGGGGTTTGGAGATAGATAGCAAAGCCGCCCAGCTCGAAGCGGAGGGCATTGCCTTTTTGAAGGGCCGGGTGGCGGCGGGCAATGTCGAGCTTCAGGCCGTGGAGGGGCTCAACCTCGAGGTCACGGCAGGCAACGTGGAGGGCTCCCTTCTGCTACGGGACGGTCAGCACCGCCTGCGGGCCTCGATGGGCAATGTCGAGCTAGACCTGCTGCCCGGAAGCAGCGTCCGGCTCAGCCCCAGCGTGAGCCTGGGCAACCAGGAAATTAGAGGGTTTGATCGCACCCCGAACGGGGCCAAAGGGCAGCTAGGGGAGGGAAGGGCCAGCCTCGAGGTCTCGGTACGCATGGGCAACCTGGAAGTCAAGGCGAGGTAGGCCATGACCCCATCGGCCAAAGGCCCTTTACCCACGGTTTTTTCTTTGCGATTCGCTAAGGAGCCCTGTATGGAAGACAAAAAGCGCATCATGGATATGGTCAAGGAAGGCAAAATTACCGCCGAGGAGGCCATTCGCCTATTGGAAGCAATGGACTCTGGGCGACCCCAGACGGCGGCCCCCAGTGCAGGCTACGCTTACGCGGTGGCTACCACCCCACCCCCCCCTAAAGGCCTCGCCAGGATGATTCGCATTGTGGTGGACGGAGAGGATGTCAAGGTCAAGGTCAATGTGCCTGCGGCCCTGGCCAGGTTCGCCTCCAACTTCATCCCCCCCGAGGCCAAGCAGCAGTTGAACGCCCAGGGCATTGATATTGCGGGCATCCTGGACATGCTCAAGGGCGAGCTACCGGAGGGCCGCCTGGTAGATGTGGAAATCAGCGACGTGGCCAAGGTGAGCGAGGGCGAAACCAAGATGACCGGCCCCATGCGGGTCTTGATTGAGGTGGTCTGAGGGTTGGGGTGGGTCTTGGGCCCCTCCCTGGCGCGGGACGGAGATCATAGTATGGTGGCAGTGTTGAAAGCGACCCCCAGCGCAGACTGGTTCTCGAAGCTGAGCCTGGTTCGCCCCCGGTTTGTGTACATCTGGGTGCGGGTGCAAGAAATCCCGTTGCCCATCTTCTTGTTCGCCCCCCTGGTGATGCTCGAGTTTTTCCTGATGATGGGCCTGTGGATTCTCCGAAGAACCCAAAGCCGCGACCCCCAGCTCGCTTTTGCCCTGCATGCCCTGGAGGCCCTGCGGGGCCAGACCTGGGAACTGCGGAAGATGCCGCCTTTTGCCCTGGTAGAGGTGGAGGTCAAGCCCAAAGCCTTCGATTCCAACGCTCCCAAGCAGGTGTACGTCAAGATCGGTTTGTGGTGAATTATGGGAGTCCCTATGAGAGTCTTTCCCATGCCGACCCAATGCCCCGTACCGGGCTGCAACGGGCGTCTGCACGTGACCGGACTGGTCTGCTCAGATTGCCGCAGCGAGGTTCGGGGCGAGTTTCAGCCCAACGAGTTTGCCCTGTTGCCCCCCGAACACCTGGAGTTTTTGCGCCTGTACATCAAGGTGCGGGGCAACCTGAAGGAGGTGGAGCGGATTCTGGGGCTCTCGTACCCCACCATCCGGGCCCGTTTCGAGGGCCTGCTCCGGGTGCTGGGGTACGAATACCAGGACGCTCCCGAGACCGGCTCATCCCCCGAAGAAAAAGAGGCCATCCTGGCGGCGCTGGAAAAAGGCCAGATCAGCGCCGCCGAAGCCGCTGAACGGCTGCGGGCCTTGAAGAAACGCTAAAAGCGGGGTGGTCGCTTCTCAAAAAACGCGGCGATGCCTTCGGCCAGGTTGCCGGTCTCGCGCACCCAGGCATTGGCGATGGAGGCCAGCCGGAAGCCGTCCTCGAGGCCCATTCCCGGCAGGGCATTCAGCAACTCCTTGCTGAGCGACAGCGAGGTGGGGGCATTGGCGGCAACTTCCTGGGCCAGCGCCAGGGCTTCGTCCAGGAGTTGCTCGGCGGGCACGATTCGGTTCACCAGCCCCATCCGGTAGGCTTCCGGGGCCGATACCAGCCTGCCTGTTAGCAAGAGCTCCTTGGCGTGCTTCTCCCCCACATTGCGCACCAGAATCACCCCCACCAGCGCGGCTACGAAGCCAATCTTCACCTCGGTATAACCAATTTTGGCCTCCTCGCTCATTACGGCCAGGTCGCAGGCGGTGGCCAGCCCGGCCCCTCCGGCAACTGCTGGGCCGTTGATGGCGGCCAGGGTGGGCTTGGGAAAGGTGTAGACGCGGTGGAACAGGCGCATCAGCTCGCGGGAGTGAGCATAGTTGGCCTCGGCCCCGGCGGTGGTGACACCCTTCAAGAAGTCCAGGTCGGCCCCGGCGCTGAAAGCCAGGCCCGCGCCGGTCAGCACCACTGCCCTGGTGCTGGGGTCTTGTTCGGCGGCGTCCAGCTCTCGCAGCAAGTCCTTTACCAGCGGGGGGGAGAGTGGGTTGCGCCTTTCGGGGTCGTTCAGGGTGAGCAGCCGGATACCCTCGTGATTGGAGGTGAGTACGGTCATACCCAACATGCTAACGTTTGGAGCCTGGTCAGGAGAGCCAACTTCATGCCAGTGATGCCAGCTTTAGTTGAACGCGCATCATAGGGGCTAGCCATGTCAACGACCTGCGTACTACCCGCAGAGCCTTTGGCCCTGAGCTTTCGGCTTTCGGCCCTGCGGGTTCGCCGAGTGTGGGGGCTCATCATAGCTGAGTGTTCAGGTGAAGTTGGTATATGAGTGAAAAACCCAACCCATTTTTTGCGGCCTTGCTTTTCACGTTGCCCCTTGACCCGCTTTTTGTGTACACTCGAGGGCGTAGGTGACCAAACTCAGCCGGGTTTGTTGCTTGCGGAGGTGAAGTTATAACCAGAGATGTTCCAGTAAATGAACGAATTCGGGTGCGTCAGGTACGCCTGATTGACGAGCAAGGAAACCAGGTAGGGGTGGTGGACACCCGCGAAGCCTTGCGCATGGCCAAAGAGCGCGAATACGACCTGGTGTTGGTTTCGCCCAACGCCGTTCCACCTGTGGCCAGATTGCTCGACTACGGCAAGTGGCGCTATGAGCAACAGCAGGCCGAGAAAGAGGCCCGCAAAAAAGCCAAGCGCACCGAACTCAAGAGCATGAAGTTGCGCCCAAAAATCGAGGCCCACGACTACAACACCAAGGTTGGGCATATTCGGCGCTTCCTCGAGGAGGGGCACAAGGTCAAAGTTACGATCATGTTCCGTGGGCGTGAGATGGCTCACCAGGAACTTGGTTACAGGCTCCTCGAGCGCATTGCCAAAGACCTCGAGGGGATTGGCTTTGTGGAAATGCGCCCGGAAATGCTGGGCCGCGACATGAACATGGTTATGGCGCCAGGCTCCAAGCCCTCGGCCCCGGTGGCCCCTGCCGCTTCGTCTGGCAACCCCACCTAGGGTTTATTTGTTGCCCAGACTGCCAAAAAGTTGACCCGGCCCTGGTGAGGTCGGGTATTGTTTACGCCCGTTTTTTCGAATTTTCGTTGGCAAATGATGTGAAGGGGTGCTATACTTACAAGGCTGCCGAGTTTACAAGCCCTCTTCGGAGGCACTCAGGCCGCAGATACAGGAGCACACAATGGCCAAGATGAAGACCCACAAGGGCGCCAAAAACCGTGTAAAGATCACGGCTACTGGCAAGGTTGTTGGCAAAAAGCCGGGAAAACGCCACCTCAACTGGCACAAGTCGGGCAGCAGCCGCCGTCAGAAGGGGCGCGACTTCACCTTCTCCAAGGGCGAAGAGCGCCGTGTCCACCAGCTCATGCCCTACGACGTATAAGGAGAGGTGATATTGAATGCCACGCGCCAAGACCGGTGTAGTCCGTCGCCGTAAACACAAAGCCATCCTCAAGCGTGCCAAGGGCTTCTATGCCCTGCGCTCCAAGAGCGTTCGCAAGGCCCGCGAAACCCTGTTCAGCGGGGCCATGCGCTCCTTCAACGACCGCCGCAAGCGCAAGGGCGATATGCGTCGCCTGTGGATCGTGCGTATCAACGCTGCGGCCCGCCAGCATGGCCTGAGCTACAGCGTTTTTATGCACGGCCTGAAAAAAGCCGGTATCGAGCTCGACCGCAAGATTCTGGCCGATATCGCCGTACGCCAGCCCGAGGCCTTTGCCGAACTGATCAGCAAAGCCCGGGCCTGAGACCGGGTCTGTATTTAGCTCGAAAATTCCTGGGGGCCGCTAGGCCCCCTTTTTTTTACCTGTACCAAATGTACCCAGCGCGGCAAAAACTGTCGTACTGGGTATTTGTAGTAACCGCTCTATGCCAGCCAGCGTTGGATGAGCTCGAGTTCCCGCTCCCGGCTCAGGCCAGCCTTGAGGGGTTCTGTGCGGGTTGTGTCCCAGGCCAGAATGTCCTGCACGGTTTGCACGAGGGGTCGCATGGTAAAACCGGCAGCCTGGGCCCTGGTGTTCTGGGTTTGCGCGATCCCGCGTCCGGGCGCAAAGGAAGGAATCCAGGCGGGCAGGTCGGCCCAGGGCGTTACTTGTTGCTCTAGTAGCCACTGTTCATCGGCCCAGACGGCCTCGGCTGGGTGGGGGGCGGCTTGCTGACAGGCTTCGACCAGGCTGCCCCAGGACACCGGGGTAGAAGCCCCGTTGTAGGCCCCGCTCAACCCTTTTTCCAGGCCCAGCACCACAAATTGGCCTAGGTCGCGGGCATCCACAAACTGAAGGGTGTGCTCGGGCTTTCCTGGTACCAGCAGCTGGCCTCCCCCGGCAAAGCGGCGCGGCCAGTAGGTGAAGCGGTCGGTGGGGTCGTGTGGCCCTACCACCAGATGGGGGCGCACAACCAGGCTCTGGCTACCAAAGGCCCGCTCCACCTCGAGCTCACACAACACCTTGAGCCCGCCGTAGGTTTCGCCGGTGACCTCTTCAACCGTGGGATCGGCCAGGGCTTGCAGGGGTGAGGTTTCGTCCAGTGGCTCGCTGGACTCCTGATAGACCGAGACCGTGGAGATGAAAGCATAGCGCCCGACCCGACCCTTCAGTACACCAATGGCCTCGCGCACTTCGCGGGGTCGGTAAGCGTTCACGTCTACCACGGCATCCCAGGTACGACCCTGGAGGGCCTTCAGGTCGCCTTTTTGACGGTCTCCCACCAGCGACTCGGTGCCGGGGAGGGGGTTGGTGCCACGCGTGAAGGTGCTGACGGTATGGCCGCGCCGCAAGGCCGCCTCGGCAATGTGCCGACCCACAAAGCGGGTGCCCCCTAAAAGCAGAATGTTCATGGGCTGAGCATAACCCAAATAGCCGGCCCACTCGTCCACCCCTGGATGGATGCTGTAGTGCCTGTTTAGCTTCAATAGATGCAGGTTCTACCGGGCGTGAAGAGAAGTCTGTGCGAAATCGTGTCTTTGGCAAACCCGCCCAATGCCGGGAGGCCGACGAAAACATCCTGGATGATGGACGAGACCCCCATGCCCTACCGTGAGTTGGGCCGAGCCTTACGGAGTGTTCGCACCTTCGGTCTCGAGCGCTATCTCCTCGCCCTGGCGCAAGATAGCCAGGCGTCCTCCGTTCTTGAGCGGGCCAAAGAGCAGCAGGTCGGCCAGGGGCTTCTTGATTTTTTCCTGAATCAGCCGGGCCAGGGGGCGGGCGCCCATCAGCGGGTCGTAGCCTTTTTCGGCCAGCCAGGCCAGGGTCTCAGGGCGCACCTCGAGGGCCACCTTGCGCTCTTTGAGCTGGGCCTCGAGCTGCCGCAAAAACTTACCCACAATCTGCTGCATGACGGCAGGGGAGAGCGGGTCGAAGTGCACAATGGCATCCAGCCGGTTGCGAAACTCAGGGGTGAACATGCGCTTGAGCGCTTCCTCGCTGGCTTCAGCCCGGGTGCCGCCCAGAAAGCCGACCCGGCGCTCGCTGGCCTCGGCAGCCCCGGCGTTGGTGGTCATAATCAGGATGGTGCTGCGGAAGTCCACGTTTTTGCCGTTGTGGTCGGTGAGCTTGCCGTAGTCCATGACCTGCAGCAGGATGGCGTAAAGGTCCGGGTGGGCTTTCTCGATCTCGTCCAGGAGTAGCACGCAGTGAGGGTTTTGCAGAACGGCATCGGTCAGCAGGCCGCCCTGGTCGAAGCCCACGTAGCCCGGCGGGGCGCCGATCAGACGTGAGACGGAGTGCTTTTCCATGTACTCCGACATGTCGAAACGCAGCAGCGGCACCCCCAGCGAGGCGGCCAGCTGGCGGGCCAGCTCGGTCTTGCCGACGCCCGTGGGGCCTGCAAACAGATACGAGCCCATGGGCTTTTGCGGGTCGCGCAGCCCGGCCCTCGAGAGCTTGATGGCGCTGGCGACCTCTTCCACCGCCCGATCCTGCCCAAAAACCGCGCCCTTGAGTTCTTGCTCGAGGTTGGCAAGTACCACCTCGTCGTCGCGGCTCAGGTTCTTGGCCGGTATACGGGCGATGCGGGCCACGGTGGCCTCGACCTCGGCTACGCCAATACGGCTCTTGCGCTTGCCAGGGGGTAGCAGGGCCTGAGCGGCCCCGGCCTCGTCCAGCACGTCCAGGGCCGAGTCGGGCAGGCGGCGCTCGGAGAGGTGGCGGGCCGAGAGCTCCACCGCCCGCTCCAGGGCTTGCTTGGTGTAGGTGAGCCGGTGGTGGGCTTCCAGCCGGGGCTTGAGGCCCTCCAGAATCTTCACTGCGTCGGCGTGGGACGGTTCGGCAATGTCAATTTTCTGGAAGCGGCGGGCAATGGCCCGGTCTTTCTCGAAGTGTTTGTACTCGGCAAAGGTGGTGGCCCCGATGCACTTGAGCTTGCCGGTCAGGGCGGGCTTGAGCAGGTTGCTGGCGTCCACGGTGGAGCCGGTAGTGGAGCCAGCCCCCACAATGGTGTGGATTTCGTCTATGAAGAGGATAGCGTTGGGGTGGGCCTCGAGGGCTTTCATTACGGCCTTGACCCGCTCCTCAAAGTCGCCCCGGTAGCGGGTACCCGCCAGCAGGCTGCCCATGTCCAGGGCAAACACCTCGGCCCCCCGGATACGCTCGGGCAGCAACGGAGCGCTCCCACCCTTGCTGGAGGGGGCCACGATGAGCTGCGCCAGCCCCTCCACCAGGGCGGTTTTCCCCACACCGGGGTCGCCGACCAGCAGGGGGTTGTTCTTCTGGCGGCGCGAAAGGATGGTCAGCATGCGCTCGAGTTCCCGCTCGCGCCCGATGAGGGGATCCAGCTCGCCCTTGCGGGCGCGTTCGGTCAGGTTGGTGCAGTAAGCCTCCAGGGGGTTCTCGGCCACCCCTGAACCCTCCTCGCCAACCTGCACCGGCTCAATTTGTTGAGAGGTTCCCTTGGGCAGAGCCCCCCTGGAAATGGCCGCCGTCAGGTCGAGCCGGGTCACGCCGAGTTGCTCCAGTAGCGCATACACTGCCGACTGCCGCTCGTCCATAATGGCAACCAGCACATTAGCGCCGTTGGCCTGGTCACGCCCGGCGGAGCGCATCTGCAAAACCGCCCGCTGAATAACCCGCTGGAAGGCCGTGGTGGGTTCGGGCTCCTGGCCTGGGGTGCTCTCGAACTGCCGGAGCGACTCCTCCAGGAGCATTCGCAGGTGCTCCAGGTTCACCCGGGTATGGCGCAGCACCCGGCTGGCGTCGGGGTCGTCGAGCAGGGCGAGCAGCAAATGCTCCAAACCGGCGTACTCGTGACCGCGCTCGAGGGCCATCTGGAGGGCCCGTCGAATAGACTGTTCTAAAGCGGGGGTCAGGGGTGCTTCCATACCTGCAAGTTCAGTCTAGCAAGGCGCCGGCCTCAGATTGTGCCATTGTGCAGCTCACCGGCCTATCGCGTCTTTTACAGACTTACCGCTCTTTAGGGCGGCCACTGTTGTGTCCAGGACAAAACTTTCTTACTTTCGTATGGCTCTATACATGTGAAGTGCCCTCTACATGACAGCTGCACTCGGCGCCGTTGGCCTTAGCAAAGGCCTCGCGCCCTTCGGTAAAGGACAGGTAGGCCAGCCCCAGGGCCCCCAGGCTGTCCACAAACCAGATGCCACTAACGGCGTAAATCAGGCTGGAAGCCAGCAATAGCCCCGACATATACATGCAGACTCGAGCGCACTTGGCATCGGCCAGGATGGCCTCCGAGCCCAGGGCCATGCCGGCCTGGGTTTTGTAGTGAATGAGGGCCCACATCAGCGAGATGGAGATAATGGCGATGATCACACCGGCCAGGGTGGTTTCGGGCTTGTGCTGGGTGGCGAGGTTGTAAATGGCCATCAGCGAGAGAATAACCACCAGCCCGTAGAAGCCGGTGCCGGTGATTTGCAGGGCGGTTTTCTCGAAGCGACCTTTGGGGGCTCCAGGGTGCCGCCAGATGCGCAGTACCATGGCCAGAATGCCCATACCCGAGATCATTTCGATAAAGCTATCCAGGCCGAAGCCAAATAGGGTAAGCGATTCGTCGGCCAGGCCAAACCAGACCGAGATCAGCCCCTCGAGGAGGTTGTAGACAATGGTCAGCACGGCCAGCCAGAAGGCCAGCAAATACCAGCGGTTCGCATGGGGGGGTAGATACATGCTCACAACGCTAACCTGGCAGGGCCAAATGATTTGTGCCGGTGGCACCTTGGATACTGAAAAGCCAGCATCAAGTATCCCTGTTGTGCAAAGTGATGGGTACACCTAGGCCGCAGGTCAACCCTCGTCTAGCCCATCGAAACAGAAGTCAGTTATACGGGCAGCCTTCAACCATCGGCTATAGACCATTGACCGCTGTGCATCGGGCGTTAGCAGGCAACCACCGGCGCTGTTACTCCGGCTCCATAACGCACTGTAGAGGGTGTCCCTCGGCGCTGGCGGCGTCCATTACCTGATTAACCTTGGTCTCGGCAATCTCAAAGGGGTAAACTCCTGCAACCCCTACCCCAGCGTGGTGCACCTGCAGCATGATGCGGGTGGCCTCGGCCTCGCTTTTCTTGAAAAACCGCATCAAAACATACACCACAAAATCCATCGGGGTGTAGTCGTCGTTGAGCAACAAGACCTTGTACAAGGGCGGGGTGCGGGTGGTCGGTTTCGCCTGGGTACGGGTCTTGGTGTTGCTGTTGCTCACGGCTTACCAGTGTAGCAATCGGTACCGGGCCGAAAGGTGAGCTTGCTCGAGTGCCGGTGCTCCAGGCCGTCACCTGAAACCGGGGTATGCGGCATACTGTCCCTTCTAAATGCACTTGCCAGGCGAGGGAGTGCGTTTTAGGGAATGCTCTTACCGAGGGTGTGTTACCAGGCTGGGCGATTTCGCCACACCACAAAGGTATCTGCCACCATGTCGTGCAGAGCCTGCCGGTCTTTGTCCCAGAGAACAAACAGCAGCCCCAAATTAAGCACCATAGCGTTGAGCCAGCGCCCGGCGCTTTCACGCATAAAAGCTTGCAGGAGGGACACTTTCTGCCCACCCTGGCCGACCACCCGAATCCCCATAATCTCCTTGCCCAGGGTGGCGCCCGTGCGGGTCAGGGGTAGCACCGAATACAAGAACCAGGCCAGGGGCGAAAACACCCCGAAAAGAAGCAGGCCCTCGGCAGAGAAATAGTGCCCCGGATAGGTGGGCGGAAATAGGGCATTGGCCGAGCCCGCAATGCCAAACTGCAAACCCGCCATCACCCCGAGGTCAATCAGGCCGGCCAGCAGCCGGTGGATTAGGTATCGGAGGGTTTTGAGGGAAGGCCCCAGGCGAGTCATGCTACTTTTAGTTTAGCGACCTGGCGCTACTCTGAGCGAGTGCCTAACCGTTTAGCCAAGGAAAGCAGCCCCTATCTGCTACAACATGCCCACAACCCGGTGGACTGGTTCCCCTGGGACGAGGAGGCGTTTGCTAAAGCCCGCTCCGAACATAAGCCCATTTTTCTCTCGGTGGGCTATGCCACCTGCCACTGGTGCCACGTGATGGAGCGGGAGAGTTTTGAGGATCCAGAAGTTGCAGCTATTCTCAACACGCACTTTGTGCCCGTTAAGGTTGACCGCGAGGAACTGCCCGATGTGGATCATGTGTACATGTCGGCCTTGCAAGCCATGACCGGCTCGGGCGGTTGGCCCATGAACATGTTTCTGCTGCCCGATCTACGGCCTTTTTTTGGTGGCACCTACTGGCCACCCCAGGATCGCCAGGGTATGCCGAGCTTCCGTCGCGTACTGGTGGGGGTGCACAATGCCTGGCAACACCAGCAAAAAGAGGTATTGGAAAACGCCGAGCAGCTCACAGCCTTCCTGCAGGGCCAGCTCGAGCCCCGCCAGGGCGAGTTGCCCGAGAATCTGCACCAGATGGCCCTGGCCGGTTTGTCCAGAACCTTCGACCCTGCTTACGGAGGGTTTGGGGCTGCTCCCAAGTTTCCTCAGTCACCCGCCCTGCAGTATCTGCTGTCCCATGCCTGGCTGGGCGACGATGCGGCCTGGAAACATCTGCAGCTCACGTTAGACCGCATGGTTGAGGGTGGTCTATATGACCAGGTGGGGGGTGGATTCCACCGCTACGCGGTAGACCACATCTGGCGGGTGCCCCACTTCGAGAAAATGCTTTACGACAACGCGCAGTTGGCCCGGGTTTATGCGGCCTCGAGCCTGCTTGGCCAGGTCAGCCAGGCCCAGCGCCGCCGCTACCGACGCATTGCCACCGAAACCCTGGACTATGTGCTGCGCGAGATGACCGGGCCGGAAGGCGGGTTTTACTCAGCGCAGGATGCCGACTCGGAAGGGGTGGAGGGCAGGTTCTACGTCTGGCAGCAGCGAGAGTTTCGGGAAGTCCTGGGAGCAGAAGCAGAAGCCGCCGGCCTGTTGTTTGGGGTTTCGGAGGCCGGGAACTGGGAGCACACCAACGTCCTCGAGCGCCGCATCCCCGACGAGGTGCTCATGCAACACCTGGGGATGGGGCCGGAATCCTTTGAAAGCTGGGTCAAAAGTGTGCGATACCGGCTATATGAAGCCCGCCGCCAGCGCACCCCACCCCTCACCGACGACAAAGTGCTGGCCGACTGGAACGGCCTGATGCTGCGGGCATTTGCGGAGGTGGGGCGCTGGCTGGGGGAACCTGCCTATGTGGAGGCGGCCCGTCGGAACGCCCGTTTTGTCCTGAAGGAAATGTTCCGGGAGGGTCTCTTGCGACACGCCTGGCGGCAGGGTTTGCTCAAACCCCAGGCCTACCTTAGCGACCAGGCCCACTACGGGCTGGGCTTGCTGGCGCTCTATGAAGCCACCGGCGAGATGGAATGGCTGGAGGCCGCACATGCCCTGGTCGAGGCCATTCTGACCCACTTCCGTGAGCCTGCAGGGGGTTTCCGCGACTCGCTTGACCCAACCCTGCCTGTCGCTGTCCGCGATGCCTACGATGGCCCCTACCCCTCTGGTAGCGCCTCGGCGGTAGAGCTGCTGTTTCGGCTTGCGGCGCTGTACCTGCGCCCCGACTGGCATGAGGCGGCGCTGGCGGCGGTGGCATTTCATGCCCAGAGCCTGACCCGCAATCCCTTTGGTTTTCCGGCGCTGCTGCAAGCGCACTTGGTGGGTACTCGAGGCTCTGAGTTGGCCGTGGTGATCCCTTCGGAAATGTTGCCTGCAGTTCGCGCTTGGTTCCTGCCGCTCACCACCCTGGCCGCAGGCTCCCCTGGTACTCTGCCGGTGTTACAAAACCGTCAGCCCGGACTGGCTTACCTGTGCCAGCAAGGGGCCTGCCGACTCCCGGCGGCCAGCCTGGAGCAGCTTTGGGGTGAGGTGGGGGCTATTTATCCAAGTCAGCGGACGCAACCTATGCCCTGAATATCGAAGTGCTCAAGTTGTCTGGTTTTGAATGGGGACGAACCAACCCGACCGGTGGGAGGCGCATAATGGCCAGCTACAGGGGGAGTTGTGCTCGATATACGGTCTTTTACACCTCGAGCGCCCCCTTTGCACGATAAGCTGAGGCCATGCGTGTTTTGTTTGTCGGTGATGTTTTCGGTGAGCCGGGCTTGCGGGCGGTGGCGATGCACCTGCCCGACCTGCGCCCCCACTACGACATAGTGATTGTAAACGGAGAGAATGCCCACCACGGCAAGGGGCTGTCTAAGCCCGCCTACAAAAAACTGCGGGAGGCTGGGGCCGATCTCATCACCCTGGGTAACCACGCCTGGGATCACAAGGACATATACGAACTGATCAAGACCGAACCCATCATTCGCGCCCTCAACTATCCGCCCGGCACCCCTGGTCAAGGGCACTGGGTGCTGGAAGTGGGGGGAGAGCAACTGCTGGTGATGCAGGTGATGGGGCAGGTAGACATGGGCCTGAACCTGTACGACCCTTTTCGCACCACCGAGGCCTTACTGACCGAGGTGCCGCACGATTATGCTCTGCTCGAGGTACACGCCGAGGCCACCAGCGAGAAGTACGCCCTGGGGCATTACCTGGGCGGCAAGGTATCGGCCCTGCTGGGCACGCACACCCACGTCCAGACTGCCGATGCGGGCTTTCTAGCCAACGGAACCGCCATTCAGTGCGATGTGGGCATGACCGGCCCCATTCACTCGATTATTGGCGGTGAGATCGAAAGCTTTCTAGGGCGCTTCATCACCCAGCGGCCCACCCCCTTCAAAGCGGCTTCGGGCAGGGCCATGTTCTGTGCGACAGAACTCGTATTGGAGGGCGGTAAGTGTGTGCAAATCCGGCCCATGCGGTGGGAGGAGCCGGAGTAAGAGCGGCTTTCACGAAGACCCGGTGTGGCTTGACTGTGCAAGGTGGGCCACGTGACAAATGACGTTTTCTACAGGCGGCTGTCAGAATCAATCAGGGTTTGGCAGGGTCTGGTCAGGATCAAAAGTTGAAAAGACTCCTCCAATGGCCCCGGTAAGCGGCTTTTGAGGCCCGGATTGTCAGGCGAGCACGGGGGCTTGTTGGGCTGGAATGTAGCGCTTACTACATAAAGCCTGAAGTTTCAGCTTATTGTATCTTCATGCATTTACTGGTTCAGTGGTCAGACCAATAAGAGGGGTTGACTCTTTTATGATGCGCCCTGCCCGAATTCCCGAGAAGCTGGCCAAAGACCTCGAGCAACTGCTCCAGGACGGCGTATGGCGGCCCGGCGACCAACTGCCGGGGGAGCGCGACCTGGCCAGCCGCTTTGGCGTGAGTCGTTCGTCGGTGCGGGAGGCTTTACGAATTCTGGAGCTCCACGGCTGGGTAGATATTCGCCAGGGAGACGGGACGCGGGTGGCTCACCCCTCGGAGAGCTTTGGCCGACGCCTGCGCTCGAGGCTGCACGAGGAAGATTTCATCGCCGAGCTGTTTGAAGTGCGGCGAATCCTGGAGCCGGCGGTGGCTGCTTTAGCGGCAGAGCGAAGCGATACCGAAGGTATCCAACGCCTTGAAGAACTGCTATCCCAGCAGCAATCGGCAACCGCCGACCTGTACCGGTTTGTAGAGCTGGATCTGGACTTCCACAAGACCCTGGCCGAGATGAGCCAGAATGCCGTATTGAGCGAGATTGTGGTCTTATTGGCGGCGGAGCTGCGCCAGACCCGTATGACCGCCACAGCCAAGCGCTTCCGCCCACAATCCACCCTCGACGAACACCGCAAGATCCTCGAGGCCATTCGGGCTTCCGACCCCGAGGCAGCCCGTAAAGCCATGCTGGCACACCTGAGTACCGTTGAACGCTCGGCAAAAACCAAGGAGGTAGGCAGATGAAACAGTGGTTGGCAGCAGTTGTTCTTTGGAGCCTGGGGGGTCTGGGGCTGGCCCAGACTGTCACGGTGGGGTTGGACGCCGATCCACCCAACCTCGACCCCCTGCTTTCTTCGGCACTGGTAGATCGGCAGGTGCACAACCAGATTTACGACAAACTGGTAGACCTGGACGAAAACCTGCGCATCGTGCCCATGCTGGCCACAAGCTGGCGGGTGGAGGAAAACGGAACGGTGTATGTGTTCACCTTGCGCCAGGGGGTCAAGTTCCACGATGGCACCGACTTTAACGCCGAGGCGGTCAAGTTCAACCTTGACCGCTACCGCAGCGCACCGGGTTCGCGCCGCTCGGGTGAGCTCTCGCTCATCACCAACGTGCAGGTAGTCAACCCCACCACCGTGCGGGTTACCCTGAAGGAGCCCTTTGCACCCTTCCTGGCCATCCTTTCCGACCGTTCGGGCATGATGGTCAGCCCGACCGCTGCTCAAAGACTGGGGGCAGAGTTTGGCAACAACCCGGTCGGCACCGGCCCCTTTAAGTTTGTGGAGCGTCGGCGGCAAGACCGTATTGTGCTGGCCCGCAACGAAAACTACTGGCAGCGGGGCTTCCCCCGCATCGAACAACTGGTCTATCGCCCCTTCCCCGACGATGATGTGCGGGTGGCCAACCTGCTTTCGGGCGCTGTGAACATCATCACCCCCGTAGCTGCCAAAGACCTGGCGGCCATTCGTAACAACCCCAACCTGACCGTCAACAACTTCCCCGGTATCGGCTACCAGGGTATCTGGCTCAACCACACCAAAGGCCCCTTCACCAACAAAGCCCTGCGGCAGGCGTTTGCCGCGACCATTGACCGCGATGTGGTAGACCGGGTGGTATTCCTGGGTACAGCCCTCCCCTCCAACGGGCCCTTCCCGCCCGGCACGCTGGCCTACGATAAAGGCATTGCAGTCCCTAAGCGCGACCTGGCTCTGGCCCGGCAGAAGCTGGCTGAAGGGAGTCGTCCGCAAGGGTTTAGCTTCACCCTGACCATCGCCCCTGGCCCGGTACTGGCCCAACTGGCCCAGGTCTACCAGGCCATGGCTGCCGAAGCGGGCATTCAGGTTCGCATCGAACAGGTGGAGTTTGGCACCCTGCTCGACCGGGCGGCCAAGCTGGAGCTCGAGGCCGTGGCGGTGGGCTGGAGTGGTCGCCCCGACCCCGACGGTAACATCTACGACTTTGTGCGCTGTAAAGCTGCCAACAACTACTCCGGCTACTGCAATGCTCGAGTGGATAACCTGCTGAACCGGGCCCGCACCGTGCGCTTGCCGGAAGCCCGCCGCGACCTGTACAGCCAGATCACCAAAATCATCCAGGAAGACCTGCCCTACATCTACGTGTACCACCCCCAGACCACCATCGGCCTGAGCCGCCGCCTGAGCGGAATTCCGGTTATACCCGACGGCATCCTGCGTTTCCGCGGTGTGAGCCTGGGCGCTCAGTAGGAGTTAAGCGCGGTGTTCCTCTTCGTCCTGCGGCGCCTGGTTGGCGGTTTGCCCACCCTGCTACTGGTCACGGTGATGGTGTTTGCCCTGACCCGGGTTCTGCCGGGTGACCCTGCACGGCTGCTGCTGGGCGAGGAGGCCACGCCGGAGCTGGTGGCCCAGATACGAGAAGAGCTGGGGCTCAACCGGCCCATCCTGGTGCAGTATGCCGACTGGCTGTGGGGCCTGGTGCAGGGCGATTTGGGGCGTTCGATTCGGGGCAACGAACAAGTGGCCCCGATCATCTGGCAAAAACTGCCCACCACTCTCGAGCTCAGCTTTTTCTCGTTGCTGGTGGCCATCCTGATTGGCATTCCGGCGGGGGTGCTGGCCGCCTTGCGAAGAAACACCGCTGCCGATGCCAGCGTGACCGTGCTGGCCCTGTCGGGCATCTCGATTCCTAACTTTTTCCTGGGCATCCTGCTGATCTACTTGTTCAGCATCCGGCTGGCCTGGATTCCCCCTTCGGGCTATGTCGAACCCTGGGTAGACCTGCAAAAGAACCTGCTGCTGATGTTGATGCCTGCCATCACCCTGGGTACGGCGTTGGCCGGTGCGATTGCCCGCTTCACCCGCAACAGCATGTTGGAGGTGCTTTCGCAGGATTATGTACGCACCGCAAGAGCCAAGGGTCTGGAAGGCCGGGTGGTGGTCTACAAGCACGCCCTGCGCAACGCGGCCATTCCCGTCGTGACCGTGATTGGATTGCAACTGGGCGGTCTGCTGGGCGGGGCGGTGGTCACCGAGCAGGTTTTTTCAATTCCCGGCTTTGGGCGCTTGCTGGTGGACTCGGTCTTCAACCGCGACTTTCCGGTCTTGCAGGCAGTGGTGCTGATTTCGGCCCTGGCGGTGTTTCTGATTAACGTGCTGACCGACCTGCTGTACGCGGCCATTGACCCGCGCATCCGCTATCACTGAGATGAACAACCGCACCCTCCGAGCCTTTCTTGCCAACCGCCTGGCCATTGCCGGGGTGGTCATCTTGCTGCTGCTGGTGCTGGGGGCTACCTTCGCGCCCATCCTGGTACCCTATAGCCCCACCGCCACCGACTTCAGCGCCCTGCAACAGGGGCCTTCGGCCAAGCACTGGTTTGGCACCGACCAGCTAGGGCGGGACATCCTCTCGAGGGTTTTCTATGGGGCTCGAGTCTCGCTGGCGGCAGGTCTGGTCTCGGTGTTGATTGCGCTGGTGCTGGGGGGCCTGATTGGCCTGGTGGCAGGCTTTTACGGCGGGTGGATAGACGATGTGCTGATGCGCCTGACCGATGCCATGCTGGCCTTCCCCTTTCTGGTGCTGGCCATTGCCCTGGCCGCCGTCCTGGGGCCGAGCCTGCAAAACACCATGCTGGCCATTGGGGTGGTCACGACGCCGGTATTCGCCCGCCTCATCCGGGGGCAGGTGCTGTCCGAGCGCCCCCGCGACTACGTGCAGGCGGCGGTGGCTCTGGGCGGGGGCGATGGTCGCATCATAGTGCGGCACATGCTTCCCAACATCCTGGGACCGCTGATTGTGCAGGTGAGTTTGAGCACCGCCACGGCGGTTCTGGCCGAGGCTACGCTGTCTTTCCTGGGGCTGGGGGTACAGCCGCCCACCCCTTCGTGGGGCTCGATGCTCAACGATGCTCGAGGCTACCTCAGCCAGGCACCCCACATGGCCCTGTTCCCCGGTCTGGCCATTTTCCTGGCGGTGCTGGCCTTCAACCTGATAGGGGACGGCCTGCGCGATGCCTTCGACCCGCGCACGAAGAAGTAGGTGGGGCTGCCCAGGCCACGCCTGGGGGTATATCCCTCACGAAGCCCGTACTGTGGCATTGGCCTGGGCCAAGTCCGGTCTTTTGTAATCGGTGCACTTTTGCTCGAGGCATTCGCCCCGCTTTTGAGGCGGTTTGACAAACTCGGCTTGCGATCTAGAAAGGTCTTTCGTGATGAACCTCAACCAATATCCCTACCCCTCCCGGCGCAATGTGGTAGCCGGCAAGCGCGGCGCGGTGGCGACCAGCCAGCCCCAGGCCGCCCTGGCCGGTATGGAGATGCTCTTAGCCGGGGGCAACGCAGTGGACGCTGCGGTGGCGATGGCCATTGCCCTGACGGTGCTCGAGCCCACCGCCAACGGCATCGGCTCCGATGCCTTTGCTCTGATCCACGATGGCCAGAAGCTCCACGGTCTGAACGCCAATGGCATGAGTCCAGCAGGTCTGGATCTGGCCACTTTTGCCAGCAGTGGGCAGGTACCCACCCGGGGCTGGCTGCCGGTTACGGTGCCCGGCGCACCTTCGGCCTGGCGGGTGCTGCACGAAAAGTTTGGCCGGCTGCCCTTCGAGCAACTCTTTGCCCCGGCCATTCGCTATGCCGAGGAGGGCTTTGCCGTCACGCCCGAGACCGGGCGCACCTGGCCCCGCATCGAGGCCATCTATGGCCCCCTGAATGACCCCTGTTTCCAGCCGTTTAAAGAAGTGTTCATGCCGGGGGGTAGAGCCCCCCGACCCGGCGACATCTGGCACAGCCCGCGCCATGCCGAAACCCTGCGCGAGATTGCCCGCACCGGCGCCGAGAGTTTTTACCGGGGCAAGCTGGCCGCCCAGATAGCCGATTTTGCGGCGGCTACGGGCGGCTACATTACCCGGGCCGACCTGGCTGCTTACCGTTCGGAGTGGGTGGAGCCCCTCTCGGTGCGCTACCGGGGGCTGGAAGTGCACGAGATTCCTCCTGCCGGGCAGGGCATTGCCGCCCTGATGGCCCTGAAAATCCTGGAGGGCTTTGAACTGGGGCGGTATCCACGGGACTCGGTAGAGGGCTTTCACCTCCAGATTGAGGCCATGAAGCTGGCTTTTGCCGATGTGCAGAAGTACGTGGCCGACCCACGCTTCATGACCGTTTCGCCCGCCGAGTTGCTTTCTCCAGACTACCTGGCCCAGCGCCGCAGGCTAATCGGCGAGCGAGCCCTGCCAGTGCAGGCCGGTGCGCCCAAAGGGGGCACCGTGTATTTGGCCGCTGCCGATGGCGAGCTACAGGTTTCCCTGATTCAGTCCAACTACATGGGCTTTGGGGCGGGGATCGTGGTGGACGGCACCGGCATCTCGCTGCAAAACCGGGGGGCCTGTTTTGTGTTGGAAGAGGGGCACCCCAACCAGTACGCCCCTGCCAAGAAGCCCTTCCACACCATCATTCCTGGCTTCCTGACCCGCGATGGCAAGCCCCTGGGGCCTTTTGGCGTGATGGGGGGGCACATGCAACCCCAGGGCCACCTGCAGGTGGTGGTGAACCTGGAAGACTACAGTCTGAACCCCCAGGCGGCCCTGGACGCGCCCCGCTGGCAGTGGACGCGCAGCCAGCAGGTGGAACTCGAGCCCAGCCTACCCGCCCACCTGGTACACGGTCTCAAAGAGCGCGGTCACGAGGTGGTCTTGCAGAGCGAGTGGGCCTCTTTTGGCCGGGGTCAGATCATTCTGAAACCAAAAGACGCCTTCCTGGCGGCCACCGAGCCCCGCGCCGACGGCCTGGCCCTGGCCTGGTGAACTATCGCGTTTCCCACCAATACGACGCACACGGTGCGTCGTATTGTAGTCGGTACGGCAAAAACCGCCGTACCGACTATTCGTGGGAACCGCTCTACTCCTCCTCGAGCCGGAAGCCCACCAGAAGCGTCACCTGGTAGGTGTTCACGTAGCCATCGGTCAGGCTGCCGCGAATCTCCTTGACCTCGAACCAGTCCAGGTTCCTGAGGGTTTTGCGGGCCCGCGCCAGGGCGACCTTGATGGCGTCCTCGAGGCTCTCCGCACTGCTGCCAACCAGCTCCACTTTCTTGTAGACCTTGCTCATGGCTGACCTCCTGCGTTCCAAGGTTAGCGCCCCAAAGCGGGGATAAATGGCCTTTGTAGGTCTAAGGGTCGAGTCGGGGAGCCGTGCCGGGGAGGCGGAGCGTTTGTGTAAGGGATTAGCGGCTGTAGTGAACAATCCCGTCTTGCTCGAGCCTCTTTATCCTCCCTTCGGCCACCAGATACTCCAGGTGGGCCAGGGTTTCCGACCAGGCAAAACGCCTTTGGGCCAGGTTGAGGTTGCCGGGGAAAAGCTCGAGCGATACCTGCCAGCAGGTCTGCGGGGTGGGCTTTAGAAGATCCAGCAGATAGCCCAGCCGTTCGTGGTGGTGGGCTTTCAGCTCGGCGGCACGGCCTGCTACATCCAGGATAGGCCGGTAGTGCCCCGGTAAGGCCAGGGAGGCCCCCAGCGCGGTGGTTTTTTCCAGCGACTCAAAGTAGTGCTTCAGGGGGTTGGGGTAGGAGTAGGCCCAGATGCCGATATTGGGGGAGATGCGCTCCAGGATTTGATCCCCGGCCAGCAGCACCCCATCCGCCTCGCGCAGCAACATGGCATGGCCGTCGGCATGGCCGGGGGTCCAGACCACCCGGTAGGGTATACCTGCCAGTCGGAGGGTCTCGCCATCGCGGAAGGTCTGGGGGTTCTGCGCGGGGTGCACCCGGCTGCGGGTTTTGGTCATCTCCTGCCCCAGGTCGGCCAGGTACTCATCGGTAACGCCGTGTTGATGGAAGAGCGCCTGCCCCATCTGGTTCATGCGCTCGGGCTCGGTCCAGAAGACGTGGCCGCGCTCTAGCTCCACATCCAGCATCCACACCGTGGGGCCCTGAGCCTCGATAAGCCCGGCCAGGCCGTAGTGATCGGGGTGGTGATGGGTGACTATCAGGCGCTCGAGGTCGCCAAAGCCCAGCCCGTGTTCGCGCAGGGCCGCTTCCAGACCCGCCCGCGCTTCGGCGGTGTCCAGGGCACAGTCTACGAGCACCGGGCCGTCGGAAGAACCGGGGCCGGGCATCAGCAGGTAGCAGTTCACGTACTTGAAGGGGTAGGGGATGGGCACCGGAATGGCAAAAATGCCCGTTGCAACCTGGTGGGAGAGTTGAATGGCCCCTGCCATAGCAAGATTGTACCAAGTCAAACTTTTTTGCAAAGGTGCTCGGCCAATGCCAATGGTGTTCAGGCTCTTATCATTTGCCTGGGCATCGTCGCTTCAACCCCTCACCCGGCGACAGCGGTTACCGCCAGAATTGTTCTATTTGGCAAAAGGAGTACCAAACTAGCCGGTGCTGTCGCCACCCTCTCCCGCAAGGGGAGAGGGAAAGGGGAAAACGATAAAAGCCTGAATGGTGCTCGCATGGCTGGACACAGGGGGGGCAGGTCGTGGTACGATCAAATCCCGTGATAGTGAGGCGGCTCCACCGTACCGGTTGAGCGTTTGCAAAGGAGCTTTTAGGGCGCTGGACAGCGTCTGGCGCAAAACGGGAGTTTGTTATGAAATACATTTTTGTCACGGGCGGTGTGGTCAGCAGTTTGGGCAAGGGTATTCTCACCTCGAGCCTGGGAGCCATCCTGCGGGGGCGGGGCTACCGCGTGACCGCCATCAAGATTGACCCCTACGTCAACGTGGACGCAGGCACCATGAGGCCCTACGAACACGGCGAAGTGTTCGTTACCGGCGACGGTGCCGAGACCGACCTGGACATCGGCCACTACGAGCGCTTCCTCGATATAGACCTCTCCCGCGCCAACAACATCACCACCGGGCAGGTCTATCTCTCGGTCATTCAAAAAGAGCGGCGCGGGGAGTACCTCTCCCAGACCGTGCAGGTAATCCCGCACATCACCGACGAGATCAAAGACCGTATTCGCCGCACTGCCCAGGAGCAAAACGCCGAGATTGTGGTGGTGGAGGTAGGCGGTACGGTGGGCGACATCGAGAGCCTGCCCTTCCTGGAGGCCATCCGCCAGTTTCAGTTCGACGAGGACGACCAGGATTTGATGTACCTGCATTTGACGTTGGTGCCCTATCTGGTTGCGTCCGAGGAGTTCAAAACCAAACCCACCCAGCACTCGGTCTCCACCCTGCGCGGGGTGGGCATTCAGCCCGATGTTTTGGTGCTGCGTTCGGAAAAGATGGTGCCCGAGGATGTGCGCAGGAAGGTAGCCCTCTTTACCAACGTACATGCGGGTGAGGTTTTCAGTAGCCCCACCGTGCAGTACCTCTACGAGATGCCCCTGGTGCTGGAAGAGCAGGGCCTGGGCCGGGTGGTGGAGAAGAAGCTGGGCCTGGAGCCGATCCAGCCCAACCTGAGCTTCTGGCAGAATGCCGTGCGCAAGCTCAAACACCCCGCCGACGAGGTAACGGTGGCCTTTGTGGGCAAATATGTGAAGATGCCCGACGCCTACCTGAGCATTCTCGAGGGTTTTCGCCACGCGGGCATCGCCCATGACGCGCGGGTGAATGTGAAATGGGTCAATGCCGAAGACATCACCGACCTGGGCAAGGCCGCCGAACTCCTGGGCGATGTGGACGGCGTGCTGGTAGGGCCGGGGTTTGGCATCCGGGGGGTGGAGGGGAAAATTCTGGCCGCCCGCTATGCCCGCGAGAACCGGCTGCCCTACTTTGGTATCTGTCTGGGGTTGCAAATTGCGGTGATTGAATATGCCCGGAACGTGTTGGGCCTCGAGGGGGCCAACAGCACCGAGTTCGACCCCTACACCCCCTATCCGGTCATAGACCTGATGCCCGAGCAGTTGGAAGTTGAAGGCATGGGCGGCACCATGCGGCTGGGCAACTGGCCCATGCGCATCCACCCCGAGACCCTGCTCTATAAGCTCTATGGCAAGGAACTGGTCTACGAGCGGCACCGCCACCGCTACGAGGTGAACCCCGCGTATGTCCAGCGCCTGATCGAGAACGGTCTGACGGTCTCGGCGGTCACGCCGGGGGTGCAGGGGAGGGGCGAGGGGCTGGTAGAAGCCATCGAGCTACCCCAGCACCCCTTCTTTATCGGCCTGCAGGCCCACCCCGAACTCACCAGCCGCCCCATGCGGGTCTCGCCGCCTTTTAGCGGATTCATTGGTGCGGCCCTCGAGCGTAAAAGGAGGCCTACGCAGTCTGCCGACTCCCCAGCCTTATTGCGGTAGGCTCGCGCCTGACGGCCTCGAGCGCAAGACGAGGCCTACGCAGTTTACCGACGCTACACCCGCACGCAGTGGGCTCGCGCCTGACGGCCTCGAGCGCAAGACGAGGCCTACGCAGTTTACCGACGCTACACCCGCACGCAGTGGGCTCGCGCCTGACGGCCTCGAGCGCAAGCGCCAGACACTCTTCCAGCACGTTGAGCGTACTTCTTGATGTCGGGTCGTGCTCTTTCGTAGTTGAGCCCTGAGCGTTATTGCTGATTGGCAAAATGCCGTGCAGTGCGGCCAGAAAAGCCTCTGCCCTCGAGGGCAAACTGCAATGCGGTTTTGCGGGTGGTCTCGTCGAGCTCTCGCCCCAGGATATGGGCCACGGCTTCCAGGTAGAGCTGCTGATCGAAAGGGGGAAAGGTGAGCACCAGCCCAAAGCGGTCGGCCAGGGCCAGCTTGTCTTGCAGGGTGTCCCAGGAAGCGGGGTCGTTGGCATCGGGGTCGGGCCGATCCGACCAGTGCTGCGTCACCAGGTTGCGGCGATTGGAGGTCGCCACAACCAGCACGTTGGAGGGCCGCTCGTAGACGGCCCCTTCCAGCAGGGCCTTTAGTTTGTGAAACCGTTCGTCCTCGCTGGCAAAGGCCAGGTCGTCCAGATACAGAATGAACTTGTACGGCAAGGGGGCCAGCAGCTCCAGAAGGTTGGGTAGCTGCTCCAGCCCCTCCGAAAGCACCTCCACCAGCCGCAAGCCCTGGGCAGCGTAATGGGTTCGCAGGGCTTTGACCGAGGTGGACTTGCCGGAGCCTCTGGCCCCATACAGAAGCACCGGCACGGCAGGCTTTCCGGCCAGAAAACGCTCCACATTCACACGCAAGCTACGGATTTGCCGCTCGTAGCCCACCAGGTCATCAAAACGAACCGGGTCGGGCTGCTCGACGGCGTGCATCTGGCGGCTGTACAGGAAGGCCGTATGGTGGACATAAATACCGTAACCGTGGGTCTGATAAAGGTTTTGCAGGGCGGCGGGCGAACCCTCCAACAGTACCTTCAAGGCCGCGCTTTCGGCTCTGCTGGGCTCTCGGTTGCCAAAGTCCGAAAAGGGGTACTGCTTTTTGAGGCGCTCCACCTCCCGCCGTAGGTGCCCCAGCTCCTGGCTGATCCAGTCGGCCATTCCAGGGCTCAGGGGTTCGACGAGCAAGCGCCGGGCCAGGGTTTCGTCGGCCAGAATGCGCTGGCACAGTACCCAGGCCCAGGGCTCTCCCGCAGGGACTCGAGTGTGAAAGAGTTCTGCTAGGGGGGTGTCGTAGAGCGGGGGAAATAGCTGCATGGTCAGCTATTTTATCGTGAGGCCGCTACAGGAGCTTGTGATTTGTTCAGGGCGTGCCCAACAAGGGATTCGTGCTGCTCGAAGAATCTTGCCGAAATTACGAATCGAAGCGCACACAACCCGACTAGAGTTTAGGGTCGCGTATGGCCTGGCAATCAACTATGGGCTATGAGCTATGGACTATCTGCCTTCAGGCCTTGACATTGGCCTTGCTGGGGTTGGCAACCTCCATGGCTTCCTTACCGGAGGGGGAAGTGATGCGTTTGATGAAGATGTCCACCAGCTTGGGGTCGAGCTTTTTGCCGCGCAGCCGGTTCAGCTCTTCGATAATTTCGGCTGGTTTCCAGGCCCGCTTGTAGGGGCGGGGGCTGTAGAGCGCATCGAAGGTATCTACCACCGCAAAGATGCGGGCCAGAATAGGAATGTCCTGACCCTTGAGGCCGTCGGGGTAGCCGGTACCGTCCCAGTTTTCGTGGTGATAACGCACCACTTCCAGGGTTTCTTGCGGTAAGAAGGGTACCCTCGAGAGCATCTCCCAGCCCATGACCACGTGGCTTTTCATAATTTCCCATTCTTCCTCGTCGAGTTTGTCGGGCTTGCGGAGAATGTGATCGGAGATGGAGAGTTTGCCGATGTCGTGTAGGTAAGCCCCCCAACGAAGAAATTTGCGCATTGAAGGATCCAGGCCCAAGTCCTGGGCTAGTTGGTCGGCCCAGGCTACGACCCGCTTGGTATGGCCCTGGGTCTCGTGATCGCGGAATTCCAGAGCCAGACCCAAAGCCCGCAGCGTACCGTCGTAAGCATCCTCGAGGTGCTTGAGGGCTTCCATCTGCCCCAGTTGCGCCCCCATTACCCGCGCCAGCGAGTTGGCCATGGCCTTTTCGTCGGACTGGAAAGGCTTGTTACCCTCCCTGGCCAAGATCACCACCCCCAGGGGGCGCTTCTGCCGGGCCGAGACTGGAACTGCCGCCGTAGACCAGCCCGCGCTTTCAGGGATACCCTCGAGGTAGTTGCCTACAGTAAAACTATCGGTCAGAGAAGCGTGGGTGCTCAACTTTTGCTGCGGCAGGTGCCGCCCGCGGTAGCGCTCGAGGGCTCCCCTTGCGCTCACCACCACCGGCTTACCTTCGCGGAAGCGTACAAAAGCCAGGTGCGGGGCGATGTTCAGGTTGTGCAAGGCGGTCATGGCGCTTTCGGTTAACTCCAGGGGGTCGTTGGCGGTGCTGATGTTCAGGCTGCCTTCCTCGAGCAAGTGCATGAAGCGCAACGAGTCCTCGAGTTCCTTCTGCGAGCGCCGATCCCGTTCACGCAACCAGGCCACAAACCCCAGGGCTATCAGACCTGGAAGCATGGTAACCAGCAAACTATCTAAGCTCAGGCTGGACTTGGGGTACAGATGCTGCACAATCGTGTAGACAAATACCAGCGGTACCACCCAGCGCATGCTCCGGGGCCCGTCTTTCCAGACCCAGGGGATCAGAAAAAGAAAGCTAAAAGCCTGGTAGCTGTCGGGTAAGTAGAGGAACGAAACCCCGCCCCAGACAAGTAACGCCAGCAGACTTAGAAGGCTTTGGTTTTGTAATAGCTTGCGGTAGGAAACTCTCATAGCACGCTCGTTGCCCTCAATCTAGCACCGAGTGGGGAGTCTCGATAGGTTATTTGCCGACCCTCTGGCGTAAAGAGTCTTCCCGAATAGTTACAGTTCAGACCAGGTCATGAGCCGCATATCGCGCCTTTCACAGGCGTGGTCGCCCACGAAAACGCGGATGCGTCTGGGCCTAGCCGCAGGTTACGCACCCCCGCGTGGGCCGGGCCCGGCCCACGGGTGCTTGGGTTTCGAGTTTCACGGTGGTCACTGTTCTGTCCAGGGCAAAGCTCTGTTGAAGTTGGATGACGCAACATTAGTGAATGAGGTTTTAATCTCGCTTAAAACGAAAACCGGGGTTGTTCAAAGCCCCGGTTTTCTTCGTCCTGGACTTGGTGGGCTGTGCAGGAATCGAACCTGCAACCCACTGATTAAGAGAAGTTTTTGGAGAATAACAACTAGACACTTTTTATAACACTCAGCCCCATCAATACGGCGTTTTTCTTACTTTTTGCCACAATGGAATACATCCATATTGGGGTCAAAACTGGGGTCAATTGGGGTCAGAATTGGGGTCAAAACTCGAGGGGGCATAGCACTCCATGCAACCCAAAAACACATTTCTCCCCCCCCTTGGACTCTGCTCCACTTTGTGCTAACATAACGCTAATTTAGCCAAACTGCACCTCCACTCCGGTGGGGGTTTTCCATTTGGAGTGAATATGCCCCATCACACCCTTTCTCGAGGGCCACCCCAGAGAGCACCCCCCGCACCCCACGTGTGTGCGTGGGGTTTTCTTTTGCCTTATTTACCCAAGTCCCCTTCAAGCACCAAACACAAGGAAAAGCAAATGGAAAAACTCGTCTACAGCTTCAAAGAGGCGGCTATGGTGCTGGGAATCCACACCAATAGTCTCAGTAGGTATGTAAAGCATGGGCAAATCCGCGCTGTCAAACTCGGCAAACGGGTTTTGATTCCCAAGGCTGAAGTTGAGCGCCTGTTGGGCCTCGAGCCCAACAAGAACCCCGCCGGGGCTGGCGGGGAGCGCTAGGGGGTGGGCTGTGAATATCCCTGAGCCCATTCTACAGGACAGGGGGTTCTTCCTCGCCTACTTCCCCCACAACCAGCGGGCCACCGCCGCCAACTGCTTGCTCACGGCTGTGCGTCAGGGTTGTGCTGACCCTAACCAGGTGGTGGGATACGCCCTGGAGACTGCCCGCCGCCGTATGCGCTGGGGCTCGGAGGCTTTCCACACCCTGGTGTGGTTGGCGGAGTTCGACCCCGAGGCCCTCTTAGCCGGGGCCCGCTGGGCCTTGTGGTGGGAGTCGCTGCCCTTCGCCGAACGGCAACGAATCAAGCGGGAGCGGTCTGAAGAGGCCGTCACACGCTGGATGGAAACCCAGCCCCCTACCGAGAAGCAGCTGAGCTACCTGCGGATTCTGGGCTACACCGATGAGGTTGCGAACCGGCTCGAGGCTTCCCGCCTGATCGAGCGGCTGAAGGGGAGGCCCCATGTCTAAGCCCATCCTGGCTAACATCCCCTCCAGCCTGCGTACCCTGCCCCAGTGGGTGGTGTGGAGGTACGAGGAGCGCGACGGCAAACGCACCAAGCTTCCTTATCGCCCTCACCCCCACAAGCGAGCTAAGGCCAAAGCCAACGACCCCGCCACCTGGGGGATGCTCGAGGCCGCCCTCACCGCCCTGGAAACCCACAGGATGGAGGGGCTGGGGTTCGTGTTCGCCCAGGATGGCGGCATCGTCGGGGTTGATCTGGACTGGAAGGGTTACACCGAGGAGGGGGTTCCTCCCCAGGCCCAGGCCGTCATAGACCGGCTCAACAGCTACACCGAGTGGAGCCCCAGCCGGAAGGGGGCTCATATCCTCTTGAAGGGCTACCTGCTCCCCGGTGTGGGCAACCGGAAGGAGCTAGCCCCTGGAGTCGAGCTCGAGGTCTACGACCAGGGCCGCTACTTCACCGTGACGGGTGAGCGGTGGGAGGGGTATCCACAGGATTTGGAGGACAGGCAGGCCGAGCTCGAGGCCCTGCTCCTGGAGATCTTCCCGCCCAGGGTCAAGCCCGCTGTTGCCCCCAGGCCCACCCTGCCCACAGACCTGGATGATGGCGCCCTGCTCGAGCGCATGTTCAGGTCTAAGAACGGGTCCAGGATCCGCGCCCTCTGGGAGGGGAACTGGGCCGGCTACCCCTCCCCGAGTGAAGCAGACCTGGCCCTGGCTGGAGACCTGATGTGGTGGTGTGGCAACGACCAGAGCCGGGCTGACGCGCTGTTCAGAAAATCCGGGCTCTACCGGGAGAAGTGGGACGCCAAGCGCTACGCCAACGGCAAGACCTACGGGGAAGTCACCCTCGAGCGGGCTTATGCCTCTGACCCTTACGACCCTCAGAAGGATTCAGAGCCCCTCTGTCCCCTCGATGGCCGCGCCGGTGGGGGGCTGGTGTTGGAGAAACCGCGCTACCGCATCCACAGAGCGGTGATTGAGCACGGCAAGGTGGAGCGCGGTGAGAAACCCGAGGTGACCTATTACCCGCTGGCCAACTTCGCCGCTGTCATCACGCGGGAGATTCGCCGGTCTGATGGCCTCGAGGCCGAACTGTGGTTCGAGCTCCAGGGCTACGCGGGAGCCCAGCCCCTGCCCCCCGCACGGGTGAAGGCTGCAGAGTTTTCCGCCTTGAACTGGGTCACAAGGGAGTGGGGCTCCCAGGCTGTGGTGACCCCAGGGCAAGGGGCCAAAGACCATCTCAGGGCTGCCATTCAATACCTGTCTACCCCTCACCGGGCCACCGTCTATGCCCACACCGGATGGGTGCGGCTGGGGGAGCGCTGGGTCTATCTGCACGCGACTGGGGGCATTACCTCAGATGGAGCGGTGGAGGGCCTCGAGGTTGACCTGCCCCCTGCCCTCTCCAGCTTCACCCTGCCTCCTGCCCAGGGAGACGCTCGAGCCCTGCTCAGCCTGCTGGACGCTGCCCCTCGAGGGCTGACCTGGCCGCTGCTCCTGTACGCCCTGGCCGCGCCCATCAATCACCCTGAAGGGAGTCTGTACCTGGCCGGCCCCACCGGGGCTGGGAAAACTACCCTGGCCCTGCTCTTTCAATCCCTGTGGGGGCATGCCGGGGCTCCCCCGGCTTCCTGGGAGGCTACCGCGAACAGTTTGGAAGGGTTGGCATTCACCGCCAAAGACGCCTTGCTGCTGCTAGACGACTACGCTCCTACGGGGCATGAGGGGAAGCAGAAGGAACTTCAGGCCAAAGCCGCCCGCCTGTTGAGAAGTCAGGGCAACAGCACTGGAAGGCTCAGGATGAGGGCTGATGGAGGGTTGCGCCCTGACCACCCCCCACGTGGGAGTTTGCTTGTCACCGGGGAGGACTTACCCCCAGGCCACAGTGTGAGGGCAAGGGTGCTGGTGCTCGAGTTGCGCCGGGGTGAACTCGACTACACCGTGACCACAGAGCTTCAACGCGCTGCACGGCAAGGGGTGCTGGCTTCCGCGCTCACCGGCTGGATTCGCTGGCTGGCTGGGAGGTTGGATGAGGTGCGTGACCGGGTGCTCCAGCACCGGGGCGAGCTCCGGGCTTTGTACCCCTCTGCCCACGGAAGGACGACCGACGCGGTGGCCCGCCTTCACGCCGTGTGGAAGGTGGTACGGGAGTACCTGGCCCACAGCTTGAGCGAGGATGAGCTCGAGGCCCTCGAGGCTGAAGTCTGTACCGCCCTGGCCCAGGTAGCCCAGGCCCAGGCTGATTACCAACGTGACGCCGATCCAACCGAGCGCTTCATCCCGCTGCTCCTGGGGCTGTTGGAGAGCAAGCGGGCACACCTAGCCAGTGTGGACGAGCCCACCGAACCGCCTTCCCACCCCGAGCGCTGGGGGTGGACGTGGCAGGAGAACCTGAGCGGTCATCCCGATGCTCCCTCAGGCCGGTGGATGGCCCAGGGGCCACAGGTGGGGTGGCTAAACGGTGAAGACGTGCTGCTCAACCCCGAGGCCGCCTATGCCGCCCTCAACCGGCTGGCATCCGATGCCGGGGAACCCCTCCCAACCCCTCGCACCCTGTGGAAGCGGCTGGGGGAGCGGGGCATCATCCGAACCCAGGTAGAGGCTGGGGAGGTTCGCTACCTCGTCCGGGCTCGTATTGGGGGGCAACTCCACCGAGTGGCGTATGTCCTAGGGTCTTATATCGCAAAAACCGGGAACACCGGGAACAAGGCAGAAAACGCCGTCCGGGACGGCGAAAAACCTGTTCCCGGAAATCTAGCTGTTCCCGGTAATTTCCGGGAACAGGCCCAGCCCCCCACCACCCCCGAGGAAGTGTTCCCGGAAGCTTCCGGGAACAAAACAAAAACCGGGAACAACCAAAACGCTGTCCAGGACAGGGAAAAACCCTCTGTTCCCGGTGTTCCCGGTTCTGGAGATATAGGGGCCTATAGGTGTGAGGAGGAGGAAGACATCCTCGAGCTCTGATGAGGTAAACGATGAACCGTTGGCGAACCCTCATCCGCTATACCCCCCGGCTTGTGGAAAAGCTACAACGGATCAACCCTCCCAAACTTCGCCTTGTGGTAGATGGCCGGGTGATCTACTGGGCCTTGCAGGTTCCCAAAGAAGACGACCTGGCCGCCCACGCGAGATGGCCGGGGATGAGCAGCCCCAGCCACGAGGGGTGGTTGGTCGAGATGCTGACCCGGTTCGAGCACGGCTGGCCCCACGCAAGCGAGGTGGAGCTTCTGGCCTTCTGGCCCCCAGACCGGCTCGAGCCCTTCGCTCGTGTAGCCCCCAAAAAGGCAGAGGCTGGCCGGTGAACCGTTACCCCCATCTTCCTACCGCCCTGCACACCCTGCTCGAGGCTGACGGGTTGCAGGGCGTGGGGGAAACGACGAATAACGGCGCATTTTGGCGCATACTGACAATAACTTGCAACTTTGGCGTTTTGCCGCCTGGCCCCTGCTCGACGAGGCTCATATCCTCGAGGTGACGCTGTACCGGGGAGCGGTCTGGCGATAATTTCTCAATTTTTCGCCTATAAAAACACCAAGTCGAACACGAGTATCAACCCGTGCGACTCCTAACTGTCGCAATTTGTCGCCCATAAAAAACCCCCAGGCTGGCCCTGGGGGTTGCGCTTATGGGAGCTCGAGATTACTCGATCTGCGCCCCCCAGGGAGCAAGCATGTGCTCGAGCTCCTGGCTGAACTGCTCCAACAAGGCCAAGCCCTTCTCATCAGTGGGGGTCAGGGCAACCTCGAGCCGGGCATTCATACCCTCGATGTCTATGTCATTCCCGTGTACCAGTCGCCCGAGCTCTCGGGCTACCAGTAGCACTTCATGCCAAGAGGTGGGAGAGTCAATCTGAAAGCGGAAGGTGGGGTAACGCTTCATGGGGTGTCCTTTCGTGGGGGTAGGGGTTGAGCCTACCCCCGGTCTTCTCAGGCTCCTACCTGACGATAGCTCCACTCGAGCTCAGCCACACGCTTGAGCCGGGACAGTTGGGCCTGGGCTTCCTCGATGGAGGAAAGCAGGGCCTCGAGGGCGGCATCATCCAGGCTCTCGGGCAGGTTCTTGAGCTCTGCACTGAGCATGAAGGCCACAGTTTCAATCGCTCTGGCTTGGGGTGGGAGGTTGTGGGTGGTGTACACTGGGCTTACTCCTTTCTGTGAGTGGTTGGGGGCTTGGTTTCTCAGGCTCAGCTCCTAACCGCCCCAATAGTACCATGTATCTTGACCTAGGTCAAGCTAACTGGTACTATTGGATTGTTGGGTATAAGCCCCAGAATCGAGGTGATGATGGTGAGGTGGAAAGTACAGCAATACCTGAGCACCCACGGGAAGAGCGCCTACGCCCTGTGGAAGGCTTCCGGTCTATCCAAGACCACGGTCTACGCTATTACCTCAGGAAAGCTCATCCGCACCGATTTTGAAACCCTGGCTAAGGTAATCAATGGCCTGGAAAAGCTCACCGGGAAGCGGGTAGAGCCTAATGACGTGCTCGAGGTGGTACGGGATGCCCAGGCTGACCAATAAACCCAGGAAGCGCAAGGATGGCCGCTATGAAGTGCGCCTGAGTATCCCTGAGAACGGGAGAAGGGTGCGTATCTCCATCTACGGCAACACTGCCCAGGAAGCCGAGCGCCTGGCCCGTGAGGTCAAGACCAAAGCCGAGCGTGGGCAGTTTAGCCGGGACAGGACGACCGTCACGGGCTTTGTGAAAGCCTGGCTCGAGCGCAGAACCCAGGAGGTCAGACCCCGAACGGCTGAGGCTTACCGCTATGAACTGGGCCTGGTGCTGCCCAGCCTGAAAGACCCCCTGGCCCCTGACCCCCTGGGGGCCCGACCCCTCAAAGACGTAACCCCTGCCCATATCCGTGAGCTACTGGATGACCTGGGCAAACGGTGCAGTATCCGCACCGTAAGGCAGGCTCGAGCCCGGCTGCACGCCATCTTCGAGGAAGCCCTGAGCCTGGAGCTCATCCACAGAAACCCGGTAGCACCGGTGAAGATCAAAGCCCCCCGTGACCAGGCCAAAGCCAAAGCTGGGAGGGCCCTCGAGCTCCACGAGGTGCAGGCCCTGCTTACCGCCCTGGATGCTCACAGTGACCCCAGGACTGCCCTCTCGTTACGCCTGATACTGGCCTGTGGGTTGCGTTTGGGCGAGGCCCTGGGCTTGCAGTGGCAGGATGTAGACCTCGAGGCCGGGGTGCTCAAGGTATCCAGGGCCTACAGCGCAAACCGCATCACCCTACCCAAGACCCACACGAGCGCCCGGACTGTACCCATCCCCAGGGCTACGCTGGAGCGGCTGAGGGCCTACCGGGACTGGTGGAGGGAGAAGCTGGGGGTCTATCCACCCCAGGGCATGTGGGTATTCGCCGGGAACAACCTGGATAAGCCTTTGGAATACCGGGCCCCTGCTCACCTGCTGACCAGGGTTACGAAAAAACTGGGAATCCCCCACGTCCGGGTGCATGACCTCCGGCACAGCTACGGCTCCCACCTGCTGGCTAATGGCGCACCCCTCGAGCTGGTATCCGAGCGCATGGGCCATGCCAACCCGAACATCACCCTGGGGGTGTACCGGCATCTGCTCCAGCACGAACGGCAGGGCTTTGTGATTGACCCGGAGGACTTGCTGCAACCCAGGGCGCAAGCCTAGGGGTCAAAAGTTTATTGGGGTCAAAACCTGGGGTCAAAACGAAAACCGGGGCTTTGAACAACCCCGGTTTTCTTCGTCCTGGACTTGGTGGGCTGTGCAGGAATCGAACCTGCAACCCACTGATTAAGAGTCAGTTGCTCTGCCAGTTGAGCTAACAGCCCAAGCAACCAATAAATATAGTGATTACCTGACCGCTTGTCAATATGATTTGAGCTTCGTCAACAGGGCGTTTGACCGTTTTTGCCTTGCCGTGCTATCTTTGGTGTTGCGCTCTGGCAAGCCAGCCAGGCGAACAACTCGGGGAGTAGCGCAGTCTGGTAGCGCATCTGCTTTGGGAGCAGAGGGTCGCTGGTTCGAATCCAGTCTCCCCGACCAGAAGCGCGAGCGACCAACAGGCCCAAGCCTGCCATGCGGGAGTAGCTCAGTTGGTAGAGCGTCAGCCTTCCAAGCTGAATGTCGCGGGTTCGAATCCCGTCTCCCGCTCCAAAGACCGCCCGAGGGCGGTTTTTTCGTAGACTGATTTCGCGTGCTTCGCAATGCCGATAAGTTTGCTAAACTGTCGCTTGCCCCAGGATGGGGTTCATTGCGCCCGTAGCTCAGTGGATAGAGCAGCCGCCTTCTAAGCGGTAGGTCGGGGGTTCGAGTCCTCCCGGGCGCGCCAGACCAAAAAATGGGCCATCCGCAGGATGTCTTTTGCGATTTGTGTGGTCGGATGAGGTGCAGTCGTTTAAGCCAGTTTTTGAGGCTGGGGTAAGTCACTCAGAAAGCGAACCGCTTTGTGGGCAGCTTCCCGACCCATGCGCACGACCTCCGGCAGGCCGACGCCGTGGTAGGCGGCACCGGCGAGGAAAAGTCCCGGCAGCGCTTCAGCCTGCAGGGCCTGGGCCACGCGCTCCAGATGCCCCACGGTGTAGCGGGGCAGGCCCAGCGGCCAGTGGAACACCCAGGTATGGAGGGGCTTGGGTAACCTTCCCCAGAGCCGCTCGAGGTCATGCAGCGCTAACTTAACCAGTTCGTCCGGGCTGGCTTCGACCCCGGAAAAATAGGCCCGCACCAGCCCAAAGCCTTCGGGGGCCCGTCCTGCCCACTTCTGGTCACTCCAGGTAAAGCCCCGTGCGCTGAAGCCCTGGCCCAGGCTCATCAAGAGGCCGTGGCCAACGCGAGGCGGCAGTTGCGCCTTATCGAAGGCAAGGCTGACGGTGGCCGAACTGCCGTAGGGAATTGCTTGCAGCGCCTGAGCAGCTTCGGGGTGCAGGTTTGCCAGCAGCTCTCCCGCAACCCCCGCGGGGGTAGCCAGCACGACAGCATCGGCATGAAGTGTGCCTTCTGGGGTGTGAACCAGCCAGTTCCCCTTCCGCTCGAGCCCCACCACGCGGACACCGAGCCGCAGGCTCACCCCGGTCAGCTGGGCCTCCAGCGCTTTCACCAGTGTGCCCAGACCGCCCTCGAGGGAAGCGAACAACTGCCCGGCTTCGCGGCTGCCCCGGGTCTTACGCTGGGCGATGGCTCCCCGGATCAGACTACCGTGTTGCTGCTCGAGGGCCACAAGCTGCGGGAAAGCAGCCTGGGTTGAAAGCTCGTAGGGGTCGCCCCCGTAAATGCCGCCCGAGAGTGGGGCTACCAGCTGCTCCCAGACCTGCCGCCCCAGCCGACGCTCGATGAAGGCGCCAAAAGCCTCGTCGTTCCCCGTTCTTCTGGGAAGGATCAGGTCGAGGAGGGCTCGAGCCTTGCCCAGAGGGCTCAGGAGCGGGCTCTGCGCCAGTGCCCGCAGGTCGCCCGGCACCACCATCTGCAAGCCTGCGGGAATCGGCAGCGCCTGCTCGCCATTGTGGATGAGCGCCGAAGGCCTGGCGGGCGTGGTGCCCACGATGCGGCTTTCCAGCCCCAGCTCGCGCATCAGCTCGAGCGCCCAGGGCTTATAACGCACCACCGCATCGGGCCCGCCTTCCAGTACAAAGCCGCCCTCGGCCACAGTGAAAATTTTCCCGCCTAAGCGGGTGTCGGCCTCGAGCAGGGTAATGGCCAGGTCGGGCGCGGCCTGGCGTGCGTAGTAGGCCGCCGAGAGGCCAGCCGCTCCGCCTCCCACCACCACCAGATGCGCCATCAGACCCCCCTCACGGGGGCGCTAAAGCGGGCCCATTCGCGCAGCACCAGGTCGCGCAGCACCTCGATGTAGTCGGGGTCGGCATTCAGGCTGCGGGTGCGTAGGAGGCGGAGGCCCAGCCGGGCAGCGGTGTTTTGCGCTTCGTAGTCGAGGTCGTAGAAGACCTCGAGGTGATCCGAAGGAAACCCTACCGCGGTCACCACCACCTCGCTGAACCCCAGGGCCCTGGCCTCCTCCAGTTTTTCGTTGACATCGGGGCCAATCCAGGGCTCCGGGGTGCGGCCTGCCGACTGCCAGGCGGTGTCCCAGTGCGTGAGGTTTAGCGCCCGAGCCACCAACTCGGCAGTAGCGCGTACCTGAGCCTGGTAACGCCCATCCTGGGCCGCCTTTTCGGGGATGGAGTGGGCGGTGAACAGGTAGAGCGCCTGCTCTGGCTTCCGCAGCCGCCAGAGCTGCTCCAGCACGCGGTTAGCCACCGCCTGAAGGTAGCCGGGGTGGTCGTAGTACTCCTCGACCAGGCGGAATTCCAGTGGGTGACCCAGCTCGGCAAGGGTAGCTTCTACCTTCTCCCGGTACTCGGCAATGCTGCGGGCCGAGAAGTGCGGGGCCGCCACAATGCCTACGGCCTGCCTGACCCCGTCCTCGGCCATGGCCCGCACCGCCTCGGCAATGAAGGGGTGCCAGTGCTTGGTGCCGTGGTAGACGCGAGCAGGGCCCCGCACCCTGGCACCGGGAGAAGCCCTGAGGGGGGTGGGGTAAAGCGGGAGGGTGGCGTTCAGAGCGGCCTCGAGGCGCACCGCCTGGGCAAAGGTAATCTCGTTCAGGGGGCTGCGGCCAATCAGATGGTAGCGCTCCTCCAGCTCTTGCAACAGCGCTTCGCTCGGCGGCCGTCCGCGGCGGATATCGGTGTAGTAAGGCAAAATCTCTTCTTGACGGTAGGGGGTGCCATAGGCCATCAGCAGAACGTTCATCTTGATCCTCGGTTGGGTTTCATGGGTTAAGTTGCACTTGTATAGAGATGAATTCAGGCTGCGCTAGAAAATCCTGCTCCGGGCGCAATACCTGAATGATTTTCGATCATGCCATTATCCAAAACATAGGCGGGACTCAGCAGGTGAAGCGAGAGGGTCTGTACAGGTCAAACGAAACTGGCGGAAAGGGCGTGGGCTCTCCCGATTGGAGGCTGCTCCTGGGCGCATTGCTGCTGCCCGGATTGCGGTGGAGGCCATCAGGCCAGATCGTCCAATATCTCCCGAAGCTCCTTCTTGACGCAGGTGAACATTGGGGTGTCGCGCAGGGTGTACTGGCTGGCCTCGGTGAAGCGTAAACGCTGCACCAGGTCTACAAACTCCTGGGGGTAGTTGGAGTCGAAAGCCACCACAAACTCCTGGTCGTCAATGCCGTAGGAGTAAGAGGTGTTGAGGGTAACGCCGGTGAAGGGGGCCGATACGTAGATGTGCTCGTCCATCATGCCCTGTCGGGCCTGCGGCGAAAGGTCGTACCAGGGGCGGGTTTTGATGAACGGGTAGACAAACAGATACTGCCCCTGCCCTGGCAGAAGCTGGACGCCCTCGCCTTCGGGGTTGAAGCGGTCCACATAGATGGAGCGTTTCTGCATGGAAAGGAAGGAGTAAGGCTGGCTCAGGTAGCCGGCCAGGGCAGTACGGTTCAGCTCCCGTTGCATGGCCTGGAAGTCGGGCACCTGGAAGCTGATGCGCCAGAGCATGAAGTCTGCATCGGCCCGCAGGCCCACCAGGCTGTATGAGCGCAGGATAAAGCCCTGGCCCCTGGCCGCCCAGCGCTCGCACACCTCGGCAAACTCGGCCTTGGCGGCTTCGATGAACTCGCGGCTTTGCCGACGGAACTCCGGGTTTAGCTTGAAGAAGGCGTAGTTCATGAACTGCCGCTTGGCCTGGTCGGGGGCCTTGCGGCTCACCAGGCCGGCGGGGTCCAGGTCTACCATGCGTCGGGTTTCTTTTTCCTTGTAGTCGCGGGTTTCTTTCTCACTCATGCGGGTTCCTCTTGGTGGCGGTTGTACTGATGAACGACTTCGACCAGATGGGCGACGTGCTCGGGGGGCGTGGTCCGCAAGACCCCATGCCCCAGATTGAAAATGTGGGGGCCGCCTCGCCCGGCTCGCAGCACCTGCAGGGCCTCTCGGGTGATCACCTCGGGGGGCGCTAGAAGAGTGGTGGGATCCAGGTTGCCTTGCAGCGTGCGGCCTGGCCAGAGCGGGCGAATTTCGTTCAGGGGCACGCGCCAGTCCACGCTGATGGCCTCGCAGGGCAGTTCGGCCAGGGTGGGGTAGAGGTGGCTGGCCCCTACGGCCAGGTACAACCTGGGGACGCTCAGGCCCGCCAGGCCTTCCAGAACGGCGCGGTTATAGGGCAGGCCAAAGGTACGGTAGGTGCGGGCGTCGTGCAGCCCGGCCCAGGAGTCGAAGAGCTGAACGGCCTGGGCGCCGGCCGCTATTTGCATTTTGAGGTAGCGCAGGGTGAGCTCGGTCAGCTTTTCCAGCAGTCGGTGCGCGGCGGAGGGTTCTTGTCGCAAGAAGGCCCGGAACACCTCGTAGTCCTTAGAGCCCGCCCCTTCGATCAGGTAGGTGGCCAGGGTCAGGGGGGCTCCGGCAAAGCCAATGGTGGCTACCTCGCGACCAGCCAGGGCCCGCCGCACCTGCTTCAGGGCCTCGGCCACGAAGGGGGCAATTTCCTCGCCTGGCGGCAGTTGCAGTGCTTCTATCTGGGCCAGACTTCGCAGGGGCTGGGCTACTACCGGGCCGGGGCTAAAGGCAATCTCCACCCCCATGGCAGGCAGGGGGGTCATGATGTCGCTGAAGAGAATGGCTGCGTCTAGCGGGAAGCGTTGCAGGGGCTGCAGGGTAATCTCGGCGGCCAGCTCCGGGGTGCGTACCATCTCCCAAAAAGAGGCCTTTTCCTTGATGGCCCGGTACTCGGGCAGGTAACGTCCGGCCTGCCGCATTAGCCAGATGGGGGCGTGGGGGGTATCCTCGCCCCAGGCGGCCCGGAGAAAGAGGGAGGTGGTGGTGGGGTTTTGTACGGTGTTCACAGTGGCTCCAGTGCTGCGCGGTGGGTGTTTGGCTCCTCGGTTACTGCAAGGGCTTTTTAGCGATGTGCGGGCTCAGTGGGGGGTTCGGGTTCGGGGGTGAAGCGGTACCCCACCCCCCAGACGGTGTGGAAGTGCTGGGGGTTTTGCGGGTCGGGCTCGAAAAGCCGGCGCAGGCGTACCACAAAGTTGTCTATGGTGCGGCTGCTGGGGAAGACCTCCTGGCCCCAGACCCGGTCCAGAATCTCGTCGCGGCTTACTACCTCGCCGGCCCGCTCAATCAAGAGCCGCAGAATGGCCATCTCGCGCTCACCCAGCAGCTCCTTGCGGCCATCCCGCAGCCGAACCGTCCAGGCGCGGAAGTCTATCTGGTGGCCGGCAAAGGTATAGGTAGGTGCTGCGCGGGTTTCCTCGCGGCGGCGCAGGAGGTTTTTGACCCGCAGCAAAAACTCCGGCAGGTGGAACGGCTTGCCCAGGTAGTCGTCGCCCCCCACCCTTAGCCCCTCCACGCGGTCTTCGGGCTGACCTTTGGCCGAGAGGAACAGCACCGGGGTGCTGTAGCCGGCTGCGCGCATCTGGCGGCAGACCTCGAGGCCATCCAGCTTCGGTAGCATCACGTCGAGCACTACCAGGTCGGGGTTCCACGCCGCCCAGCGCTCCAAGGCGGCCTGGCCGTCGGGGGCGATCTGCATAGCGTAGCCTTCACCCTCGAGGTTGTCGGCCAAGGCCTGGGCCAGGGTCGGCTCATCTTCCACTAAAAGCACTTTGGGTTTCACACAGGTCTCCTCTCAGTCTCGGCTAAGGGGAAGCTCAGGGTGAAGCGGCTGCCCTTGGGCAGGGCTTCGGCCCGCACCCGTCCGCCCATGAGTTCGGTGATGCTCTTGACTAAGTAAAGACCCAGGCCCAGCCCCCGGGTGCGGCGGATCTGCTCGTCGCCCACCCGGTAAAAAGGCTCGAAGAGCTGGGGAATCTCCCCCTTGGGCAGACCCACTCCGCGATCCTCTACCTCCAGGACAGCCTGGTCTTTCTCCAGCCTGAGCCGCACCCAGATGGGCTTCTCGGGAGCGGGGGTGTACTTTACCGCGTTGTCCAGCAGGTTGGAGAACACCAGGCCAAAGGCTTCGGGATCCAGTTTGACCGGAAGGGGATGGGGGGCAGGCTCGAAGTTAAGCTGGGCTCCCCGCGCGGTGAGGGTGCTCTGCTGGCGCGCCAGGCAGAGACCGGTGAGCCGGTTCAGCTCGAGCCGTTCCGGCTTCACCTGGCCCAGGCCCTGGGCCAGCCTCGAGGTGGTGAGGAGCCGCTCGGTCAGATCTTCCAGCCGGGCGATCTCCTGGGTCATGTGGGCCAGATAGGCCAGCGCCTTCTCGCGGGGAAGTTCGCGCAACTCCAAAGTTTGGGTGAGCAGACGCAGGGTGCTGATGGGGGTGCGAAACTCGTGGGTGGCCGCCAAAAGGAGGTTTTGCTGGCGGCGCTTGTACTCTTGCTCGCTTCGCAGGCTTCGCCCGATGATGTAGAGGCCCAGGAGCATGACCAGCAAAAAGACCGGCCCCTCGAAAGCAAACATGCGCAGGTGGCGCATCTGCTCGGCGCGGTAAGCCGCCAGTCGCTCGGGGTTCACGTAGACCCGCTCACCTTCGACCTCGAGGTGGGGGAAGGCCGCCTTTAGCTCGGCCAGAAGGGCCGACCTTTTCTCGGGGGCGGTGGCGGCCCAGAGCTGCTGCACCAAAGCGGCCTCCTGCAGCCAGGCGGTTTCGGCGTACTCGATGTTCTGCTGGATGTAGTTGCGTTGGAAGGCAAGCCACCAGCTAACCTGCGCCAGCAGAAACGCCACCACCAGGCCGAAGGCCCACCAGACCCAGTGGCGTGGCCAGGTTTTGAGCCGACCGCGCAACCCCACCTCCTATAGCCAGCCCGAGGCCAGAGCCTCCAGGGCGTGGTAGCTCACGATCAGGTCGGCTCCGGCCCGCTTGAGGGCAAAAAGCACTTCTCGCACCGCGCGCGCTTCGTCCAGCGCCCCGGCCCGCGCCGCCGCTTTGAGCATGGCGTACTCCCCACTCACGTTGTAGGCCACCAGAGGGAGGGTAGTGGTGGGCCGTAGACGGGCCAGTACGTCAAGGTAAGCCAAGGCAGGCTTGACCATGAGCATATCGGCGCCTTCGGCTTCGTCTAGGTGGGCTTCCTTCAAAGCCTCGCGGGCATTGCGCGGATCCATTTGATAGCTCTGGCGGTCGCCGAAACTGGGGGCGCTCTTGGCCGCCTCGCGGAAGGGGCCATAGAAGGCGCTGGCGTACTTTACGGCGTAGGAGAGGATGCCCACCTCAGTGTGCCCGGCCTGATCAAGTGCCCTGCGGATGTAGGCCACCCGGCCGTCCATCATGTCGGAGGGCGCCACGAAGTCGGCTCCGGCCTCGGCGTGGGCGAGGGCCATGGCGGCTAGCCGTTGGAGGCTTAGATCGTTGTCAATGCGCGGCCCACGGGGAGTCTCCATTATCACGCCGCAGTGGCCGTGGGTGGTGTGGGCGCAAAGACAGACATCGGTATAAAGCACCACCTCTTCGCCAAAAGCCTTGCGGGCCGCCCGCAGAGCCCTGGGCACAGGGCCCTCGGGGTCGGCGCTCGAGGCGCCCAGGGGATCTTTGGCTTCCTCCGGTAGAACGCCGAATAGAAGAAACGAGCGCACCCCAAGGCGCAGCGCTCTTTCCGCTTCGCGCAGGAAGTCGTCCACGCATAGTCGGCTCACGCCGGGCAGGGCTGCGACAGGCTCGGCAGGGCCCCGGCCGGGCATGACAAAAAAGGGGGCAATGAAGTCGGCAGGGCGCAGGTGGGTCTCGGCCACGCTCTCGCGCAGCGCGGCGCTTTGGCGCAGGCGGCGGGGTCTAGAGGAGAGGTTCTGGAGGGGGGTCTTGGGTTTCTTCAGCTCGAGCATCTCATACCTCGGATGGTCTCCAGCACGGCCTTCGCGCTGGGCTGGGGTAGAAGGGTGTAGGGGAAGCCTCGCTGGCGCAGGGCTGCCGCGGTGGTGGGGCCCAGGGCCAGCAGGCGGGACTTCTGGCCAATCTCTGGGGGCAGGGCTTCCACCGCTGAAGGGCTGGCCAGCAACACCAGGTCGGGGGGGGAGAGTTCTTCGGGCCAGGCTCGGCCCTGAGTCTCGTAGACCGGGATGCTCCTTACCGTGTAGCCCGCTGCCCTTAGGCGCTGGGCCAGCACCGGCCGGGCCCGGTTGCCCTGGGGCAGGCCCACAAAACCGAAGGGGCGGGCATGCAAGAAGGCCTCCGCCAGACCCTCGGCGCTTGCCTCCGGCGCCACCAGCGCTACCTTTCCACCTGCCGCTTCTAGGGCCTGCTGGGTGGCCGGGCCCACCGCACCTAAGAAGCGCCCCCCAAGTTGCCCGCCGTTGTCCAATACTCCCTGCACCGCGGCCGGACTGGTAAAAAGCCATATCCGGCAGTCCAGCAAGGGTGAGAGATCGGCCTTTAAGGTGCGGGTCTCGATCAGGGGAACCCGGAGTACCCTCAGGCCGAGAACCTCCAGGGCCTCTGCCAGGCCGGCTAGACGGCCTTCCGACTGGGTCAGGGCGATGACCATACCACCTCCGGGTGCTCGGCGCAGATTTGCTGGAAGACCCCCTCGGCCACCGCCTCGGGGTTCTGGCCGATTGCGCGGTAGATCCGCCCTTTGTACCAGGCAAGAAGTTCTAGGCCTTGCGGGCCCTCTTCCGCGTAGGCCCCTAGGGCGAGCTGACACCCTCCGGCCAGCCGGGCCATCAGGCCCCGCTCGGCGGCTACGGTTCGGCGGGTTTTGGGGTCGTCGAGGTGCTTCACCAGGGCTTTCAGCTCCAGGTCGCCTTCCCGGCATTCCAGGGCCAACGCCCCCTGAGCCGGGGCCGGCACCAGCAGCGTAGGCGGGAGCGCCGCGGCGTAAAAGGAACTTAAGTCCGCCCCCAGCCGCCTTACCCCGGCGTAGGCCAGAAGTACCGCCTCGTACTCGCCTCTAGCCAGCTTCTCGAGACGGGTGGGTACGTTGCCGCGGAGTTCTTGCGGCCTCAGGTCGGGGCGCAGGTGGCGGAGCTGGGCCTGGCGGCGCACCGCGCTGCTGCCCACCCGAGCGCCCCGGCAGAGGGGCAGGTGGGCCGCCTTTTCGTCCACCGCTTCAGGCCGGGCCAGAATGAGATCGCGGGGGTCTTCGCGGGGAGGCACAGCGACTATCTCGAGCCCCATGGGCCGGGCGCTGGGCAGGTCTTTGTAAGAGTGCACCGCCAGGTCGGCCCGGCCCTCCAGCACAGCCTCCTGCACCGCCTTGGTGAAGAAGCCCTGGCCTTGCATCTGGGCGAAGGGGCGCTGCTCGCGGTCGCCTTGGGTCTCTACCACCACCAGCTCCGCCACAGCGCCTAGAGCCTCCAGACCAGCCCTTACCCAGCCGGTTTGCTCCAGGGCCAGCCGGCTGCCGCGGGTGGCGAGCCGCACCCTAGTCACGCTCCACCTCCAGAAGCCCGGCCTCCTGCAAGAAAGCCAGGGCGGCCTCGACGCCGTGCTGCCGAAGCAGGCCGCGCAGGCCCTTGGCAGGTAGGTGGGCGAAGCGGTGGGCCAGCCGCTCTAAGAGTTCTGGCTCTACGCGTTCACCCACCAATTCCCTTAGGGTCAGGCGGTAAAGCTCCCGCATCCGGGCGATAGCCGGGCCGATGCTTCGCTCGGCCCACTCCGCCACCACCCCCTCGACCTCCTGCAACACGATCGCCTCCGCGCGGGCCAGATCGGCCTGCAGACGTGCGCGGCGTTCGTTGCCCAGCCGCTCCAGGTAGTCCAGATCAAGAAGTCTCGCCTTGCCGACCGCTTCCGGCACGACGTTTGGCGGCAGGCCCAGATCGACCACTGCTCTGAGCCTGGGCTGCTGCCGAAAGAAGGAAAAGCCGAACAGACCAGCCACCGGCGTGGCCGCGACCAGCGCGTCCAGCGAGGGGGGGCGTTCTAAAAAGACCTCCAACCCCATGGCCCTCGCCCCCAGGGCTTCCGCCAGCGCTTGGGCTTTCCCCAGGCTTCGGTTGACCAGCCAGAGCTCTACGCCCTCCAAAGCGGCCAGGCTTCGGGCCGCCAGGGTACCCATCTTCCCCACGCCCACCACCGCTACCCGGGCAGGCCGGGGCAGGAGGTCTTCCAGAACCGGGCGAGCCAGGCTGAAGAGCGAGGTTCGCGCCGGGGCCAGGGCCACCTCCCGGCGTACCCTTTTGCCGATCCTCAGGGCTTGCTGAAAGGCAAAGGCGGTGATGGGGCCTACCGTGCCGGCTTCCCGGGCGGCCTCGAAGGCCTGCCGCACCTGCTGCATGATCTGGCCCTCGCCGGGGTTGACCGAGTCCAGCGAGGCCGCCACCCGGGCGAGGTGTTCTAAGGCGGCCTCGCCGGCGAAGGCGTAGCCGCGGGGCAGGTGAGGGGGGATCAGGCGGGCCCGAAGGGGCTCGAGGCTTGCCCCCTCGGCCAGCGCCAGGATCAGCTCGCTGCGGTTGCAGGTCAGCAGCGTCACACGTTCCTCCACCTCGGGAGGAAGGTGAGGATGGCTTTGCAGCCAGGCGTTCCAAGCCCGCAAGGCGGCGCTGCCCCCCCGTCGTTGCGAGACCCCGATGAGCGTCAATCGCTCCATATGCAAATGATTATCAACTGCACAAGACTTATAAAAGTGTCACAAAACTGTCACTCGAATAGATGGTTCCGTGAAATACCCTTGAACCCTAGCGCTTCCGGAGTACAAACCCTGTAAAACTTCGGCGCTGCCCAAGCACCTTGTCGTGGGCCTCAAAAGAGCGCCTGACTTGTTGCTTTAGGCAGACTTCCTCAGTTCAGGCGAATCTCAGAAATGGGCCTGAGGGGTTTGCAGTTTGATGCAAGGGAGAAGAGGGTGACAAACTGCGTCCCAGATAATGTTTCTGCCAACTTCACCCGAAGGTTATTTGCTGAAATATGCCTACTTTTGCTGCGCTATAAACTGGGCAAACTCTGTGACCAAAGCCCCCATGCGCTCAACGCGGGGATAGAAGCAACGAATGCCCGCTTTTTGCAGGGGAATTGCGGTGATGTGCCCGATGGCGAGGGCCCAGACCCGCTCAAAGGCGGCTTTTACCCGGCAGAGCTGACCGCTCTTTTGCGCATGATCCAGCAGGTACTCTACCTGGGGCTGGCTGGTGAACACCAGGGCGTCGAGCGCCCCTTCCAGAATCTCGCGGATGAGGGTGTCCAGGGCAGCCTCACTGGCCGGGATGTGCCGATAGGGCATTAATTCCTCCACCCAGGCGCCTTGTTCCCTCAAAAAGCGCACCAGCCGAGGGGCTGGCTGGCCGTAGAGCTGCACGAAGACCCTCGAGCCGGCTAGCGGATGCCCCTTGAGGGCTTCTATGAGTCCTTCTACGGTGCCGTCTTCGTCCCAGGCCACAGCCTGTAAGCCCTGCTGAAGCAAGGCTCGGCTGGACTTGTAGCCGCGTTGAGCCAGCTTGCTTTGCCTGAGCTGAGCGTAGACGCTTTCCCATAGCCCCAGGGCTTCGGCCTGGCGATGAAGTTCTTCGACTCCTGCTCCGGTGGTGAAGATGACCCAGTCGGCCCCCCCACAAGCGAATTTTTCGAGCTGAGCCCGCAGGGTCTCGGGCGAAGCCAGTACGGTTTCTACGGTGGGCCGGTGGAGGGCATGGGCCCCCTGCTTTTCCAGGATCAGGGCCAAGTCGGCCGCCCGGCGTGGGCCGCACAAGGCAACGCGCATCCCTTCCAAGGGTCTGGCGCTGGCTTTCGGATTGGACGCTGTGGATTCTACCGCGAACCGGTTCATCTTTCTCTACCCAGCAAGCCCACCCACACTTCTCCCCGTTCGCATCGAACGGCATAGGTGGGGATGCATACCTGCGCATCGTCTAGGCATTCCCCGGTTTCTAAATCGAAGCGGTGTTTGAGCAGAGGAGAAGCCACGTACCGCCGCTCGCCCCGGTTGCCCAGGATACCCCGGCTGAGGACGTTGGCCCTGGTAAAGGGATCGTAGTTGGATAGGGCGTAAAGTTTCCCCTCCAGACGAAAGACGGCCACCTGCCTGCCCTCTACTTTGGCGCACACGCCGGTGCCCTCGAGGATCTCCTCCAGGCGACAGATGTGCCTCCAGCAGCGGTTGGCCTTAGTCATGGGCACCCCCCTGGTTCATGGGCAAGGCCGTTAGTCGCTCAAAGTCGTAGGCCGGGCGGTACTGGCCCCTCACCTCCACCCGTACGATGTTTTCGTCGGGCTCCTCAGAGTTGACGAAGTGGCGGAATCGCTTGAGCTTTTCCGGGTCTTGCAGGGTGGTGGCCCACTCGTCTTGGTAGCTGGCTATGATCTGTGCCATCTGGGCCTCGAGTTCACCGCCGATGCCCAACTTGTCCTCCACGATGACCTGTCTTAGGTACTCGATTCCTCCCTCCAGCTTTTCCAGCCAGACGCTGGTGCGCTGCAGTCGGTCGGCGGTACGGATGTAGAACATGAGGAAGCGATCGATGTAACGCACAAGGGTTTCCTCATCCAGATCCGCAGCTAGAAGATCAGCATGGCGGGGTTTCATCCCGCCGTTGCCGCAGACATACAGGTTCCAGCCCCGCTCGGTGGCAATGATGCCAAAGTCCTTGGACTGCGCCTCGGCGCACTCGCGAACGCAGCCCGAGACCGCGGCTTTGATTTTGTGAGGGGCCCGCAAACCCTTGTAGCGGTTCTCCAACCGGATGGCCAGGCCCACCGAGTCCTGAACGCCGTAGCGGCACCAGGTGTCGCCCACGCAGCTTTTGACGGTGCGCAGGGCCTTACCGTAAGCATGCCCCGACTCAAAACCTGCGGCCACCAGCTCGGCCCAGATTTGCGGAAGCTGGTGCAGATGAGCGCCGAAGAGGTCGATGCGCTGTCCACCGGTGATCTTGGTGTACAGGCCGTACTTTTTGGCTACCGAGGCGATGGCCATAAGCTTGTCCGGGGTAATCTCCCCACCGGGAATACGGGGCACCACTGAGTAGGTTCCGTCGCGCTGGAGGTTGGCCAGAAAGCGGTCGTTGGTGTCCTGTAGGGGCAGGAGCTCGTCCTTGAGAATGTATTCGTTGTGGAGCGAGGCCAGGATCGAGGCCACCGCCGGCTTGCAGACCTCGCACCCCAGTCCCCGGCCGTGCCCCTGTAAAAGCTCTTCGAAGGTGCGGTAGCCCATCACCCGCACAATGTCGAAGAGTTCGGCCCGGCTATAGGGAAAGTGTTCGCAAATGTGGTGGCATACGGCCTCGCCCAGAGCTTTTAGCTCCTGCTGCAGGATCTCGGTGAGCAGCGGTACACAACCACCACAGCCGGTTCCGGCCTGGGTGGCTTGCTTGAGAGCCGCGAGGTCGCGTGCACCCGCCCGAACCGCCTCACAGATCTGCTGCCGGGCTACCCCGGTGCAGTTACACACCTGGGCTTTGGCGGGCAGCGGGGCGGAGCCCGCGCTAGAGGGAAGCAAAAGGCTTTCGGGCTGCTCGAGGCGCTCCCCCAGGAGGCCATGCAGGGTGGGGTAGGCTGCGGTATCGCCCACCAGGATACCTCCCAGAAGCCGCCCCTCCTCAGAGAACACCAACTTTTTATAAAGACCTCGAGCGAAGTCGGTGTAAAGCACTTCGGTTGCGCCAGGGCTTTCAGCTTGGGCATCGCCGAAGCTGGCTACCTCTGCGCCCAAGAGCTTTAACCGGGTAGAGGTATCGGCCCCGCTAAAGCGGCTTTCTTTACCTAGAAGTCTCTCGGCCAGCACGCGGGCCATCTGGTAGCCTGGCCCCACCAGGCCGTAGGTGCGGCCCCGGTGTGCGGCGCATTCCCCGATAGCGTAGATATAAGGGTCGGAAGTGCGGCAATAATCGTCAATAACCACCCCGCCCCGCTCCCCTATGCTCAGGCCTGCTTGACGGGCCAGCTCGTCGCGGGGCCGGACGCCCGCTGCAAAAACCACCAGGTCGGTCTCGAGTACGCCACCATCGGCAAATTCCAGGGCCACCACCCGCCCCTTCTGCCCCTGGATTCTCTTTGAGGTCTTGCCCAGGTGTATCTCAATGCCCAGAGCTTTCACATAACGAAACAGGTGTTTGCCCCCCAGTTCGTCCACCTGCTGCGGCAGGAGCCGGGGGGCCAGCTCCACCACGTGGGTTTTGAGCCCGAGGGCCTGTAAGGCTCCGGCGGCCTCGAGGCCCAGGAGGCCCCCGCCCAGCACCACCCCTGTGCGGGCCTTACCGGCGTAAGCCTCAAGGCGGGCCAGGTCGTCTAAAGTACGGTAGACAAAGCAACCTTCCAGCTCCCGACCCTCGATGGGGGGCACAAAGGGATAAGACCCCGTAGCTAGCACCAGCAGGTCGTATTCGACCTCGCAGCCCGAAGCAACCACCACCCGCCTTGTGCGGTCAATGGCCTGGGCTCGAGCGTGGATCACCCTTACCCCCCAGGCTCGGTAGGTTTCGGGGTCGGCCAGGCCCAGATTCGGACGCGGGCTCTGGAAGTATCGGCTCAGATGTACCCGGTCGTAGGCTAGGTGCGGCTCCTCGCAAAAGGTTGTGATTGTGAAGTCATGGGGCTGGCTGCATAGGGTCTCAATGAACTTGTGCCCTACCATGCCGTTGCCAATTATCACCAGGCGCTTCGTCATGGCTTACCTCCGCTAGGCAGCCTCTCTGTGGCCGTATTTCTCGGTCAGAAGGTAAAGCAGGTGCTCCTTTACTTCCACGTAGCGTGGGTCTTCCAGCACCCTTTTACGCTCGCGGGGTCTGGGTAAGGGCACCGCCACCACCTCTCCCACCGTGGCTCGAGGGCCGTTGGTCATAACCACCACCCGGTCGGAAAGGTAAATGGCCTCGTCAATGTCGTGGGTGACCAGCAGGATGGTCTTGGGCTCCTCGCCCCACAGCGCCCGCAGCAGCTCGTCCTCCGAAGTGGCGTTCCAGATAGACAGGAGCTGATCCTGCAAAGCGGCTCGGGTTAGGGCATCCAGAGCGCCAAAGGGCTCGTCTAAGAGCAGTATCTTAGGATTGATAGCCAAGGCGCGGGCAATGGCGGTGCGCTGCTTCATTCCTCCTGAAATCTGACCGGGGCGTTTGTGGCGGTGTTCCCACAGCCTGACCATCCGCAAAAACTTCTCGCACAGGCGCGCTTTTTCTTCTGGGGTCAAGTCAAGGTGCACTGCATCGATAGCCTGGTAGACGTTTTGATAGACCGAAAGCCAGGGCAGAAGGGAGTAGTTCTGGAAAACCACCCCCCGGTCGGGGCCGGGGCCCTCGATGAGGCGGCCTTCCAGCACAATCTGGCCCGAGCTGGGAGGGATTAGCCCGGCCACCAAAGAGAGCACGGTGGACTTGCCGCAGCCTGAGTGTCCAATCAGCGAGACCACCTCACCCTGGGCCACCCGCAGGTTAAAGTCTTCCACGGCTACGTAGTTTCCGAAGCGTTTCCCGATCTCCGTTAGTTGCAGGTAACCCATACCTTCTCCTCTACGCCTGTGCTTTGCGGTGAAGATAGCTTAGGGCTCCGTCGATGGCCCAGCCCACCAGGCCGATGAGCAGAATGGCCGCCATCACCCGCTCCAGATCCAGGGCGTTGTAGCTATCCCAGATGAAGAAGCCCACGCCCGTGCCTCCCGAGAGCATCTCCGCAGCCACAATCACCATCCAGGCGATGCCCAGCCCAAGGCGAAAGCCGGTGAGGATGTAAGGCAGAGCGTACGGCCAGAGCACCCGGGTCAGGTACTTCCAGGGCGAGAAGCGAAAGACACGGGCTACGTTCTTGTAGTCCTCCGGTACTGAGGCCACGCCTACGGCGGTGTTGATCAGGGTGGGCCAGAGGGAGCAGATGGCGATGACGAAGACGGCGGCTTTGTCTGAGGCCGCCAGGGCTGCCAACCCCACCGGAAACCAGGCTAGGGGTGAGACCGGACGCAAAAGCTGTACCACCGGGTTGATCGCTTTATACAGGGCCTCAGACGCTCCGATCAAAAATCCAATCGGCAGGGCGATGGCTATCCCAATCAGGAAACCGAGCCCCACCCGGTACAGCGAGGTGGCCAGTTGGATGGCGATGCCCTTGTCGTTGGGGCCGTTGTCGTAAAAGGGGTCGCGCACCATTTCCCAAAGGGTGTTCAGGGTGGTCAGGGCATCGGGTACCTTGGGGGCTACGGTATGGCTTAGGACGTGCCACAGAAGGCCAAAGGCCAGGAAGCCTAGCGTCGTGCTGAGCAGGCTCGTAGCCCAGTGCGGCAGCCGGTAACCCCGATCCGCCGAGGGTTTGGCAACAGTAATCCGTTCCATTCAAGCCTCCCTTAGAGTTCGCGCATCCTGTACCGAGCCAGGCTGGCCTCCGGGTTTTTGGGATCGAAGGTCACCCCATCAATAAACCCGGTTAGGGGTGTCATGTCGTCGTTGGGAACAGAAATCTTGAGGTCTCGAGCTACCTCGAGGTAGAAGTCTTGCTGCACCAAAGCCTCGGCTATCTTCTCGTAGTCGGGCGCTTCCTTAATAAAGCCCCAGCGGCGATACTGGGCCACGAACCAGATGACGTAGGCCTTGCGGGGGAAGTTGGTCTGCCCGCCGCGGTGGAAGAGCATCATGTCGTCGGTATAGTTCTTACGCCCAAGGCCCCCGCCCAGCTCGTATACCCCCTGCAAGCGGGCGTCGATCACCTCGGAAGGGGCGTTTACGTAGGGGCGTTGCGCGATTACCTTGGCCGCTTCGCGACGGGCCGCGGGCTGATCCAGCAGCTTGCAGGCTTCCAGCACCGCTTTGGCCAAGGCTTTGGCCTCGCCTCTGCGGCGGAAAAAGTCGGGATTGAAGACCAGGGCTTTTTCGGGGTGATGCTTCCAGATGTCCTGCGTGGCTGCCGTGGTAAAACCAATGCCTTGCCTTACCGCTACCCCGTTCCAAGGCTCGCCCACGCAGTAGCCGTCCATGTTTCCTACGCTCATATTGGCCACCATCTGGGGTGGAGGAATGGTGATGATCTTGACGTCCTTTACCGGGTTGACTCCACAGGCTCCCAGCCAGTAGCGCAGCCACATGTCGTGGGTACCGCCGGGGAAGGTCATGGCAAAGGTAAGCGGCCTGCCTTCGGCCTTCTTGGCCAGGATGGCCTTCCCGGCTCCCTCGAGATCCCTGAAGCCCACCTTTCCGCCGAAATCCTGCTGCGATAAGGTGATGCCCTGGCCGTTATTATTGAGAATCATTCCGATGGGTAGCGCCCGCCCGGCGGGGCCGCCGACGCCCAGGTAGACCGAGATGGGCAGGCCAAAAAGGCAGTGTGCGGCGGCAATTTCCCCGTTTAGAAGGTGGTCGCGGGTGGTAGCCCAGGAAGCCTCCTTGGTCACCTCGACCTCGAGGTCATACTTTTTGTAAAGCCCCCACTCCCCGGCCATGATCACCGGAGCGGCATCGGTTAGGGAGATGAAGCCCACCTTGAGCTTGCCGCCTTGGGCTCGACCCCGCATCAAGCTGGTGAGAGCCAAAGCTGTAGCAGACTTAAGCAACTTCCGACGGTTGATTGTGTGCAAGAGTACCTCCTTTCAGAGCAGTGCTCCAAGCAAAGGGCCTTTGGCGCCAGCGCACTACCTCTCCCACCACCCAGACGGCTGGGGCTTCGACCTGAACCTCACCCTGGGCTACCTGGGCCAAGGTGGCCTCCACCACGCGCTCCTCAGGGGTGGTGCTCCGCTCGATGAAGGCCACCGGTTCTTCAGGTGGCCGCCCCAGGGCCATGAGCTGCGCAGCAATCTGGCGCCGGCGGCTCACCCCCATCAGCACCACCAGGGTCTCCGCACCGGCGTAGTGGGTCAGGCGGGGGGCCTGTTCTCCCGAGCCTTGCCCGCTCACCACCGCAAAGCCCCCGGCTATCCCCCGCAAGGTGAGGGGAATCCCGGCCAGGCTGGGCGCCGCGATCGCTGAGGAGATCCCAGGAACGACCTCCAGCGCCACCCCCTGTTCGGCCAAGAAGCGCCACTCCTCACCCCCCCGTCCGAACACCATGGGGTCGCCTCCCTTGAGCCGCACCACCCGCCGGCCGGCCCGGGCATAGGCCAGCATCAGGGTAAAAATCTCCTCCTGTACCGTCTCTTGCTGGCCCACCTCCTTGCCCACATAGATCCGCAGGGCCCGGGGGTTGACCATCCGCAGCACCCCCTCGCCCACCAACCGGTCGTAAAGCACCACCTCGGCCTCGGCCAGCACCCGGGCCGCCCTGAGGGTTAGAAGCTCGGGGTCTCCCGGGCCCGCCCCTACCAGGTAGACCTTGCCGCTCATACCACCTCCAGTTGGGGTTCGGCCTCTTCCAGGGCCCGCCGCAAGAGTTCGCGGGCCTGCTCGAGCCTGCCCAGCCGGATCAGACTGAGCGCATCGGCGTCTACCAGGCGGTACCAGGCCGCTTTGCGTGCCTCAAAGTGCTCGGGGTAGGCGGCTGCCACCACGGGCCGAAACTCTCGCAGAATGCGCAAGTATTCGGCGTACTCCGGGCCGTACTCCTTGGCCAGCCGAGCCTTGATACGCACCCCCAAAGCGGGAGCTGACCCGCTGGTGGAGACCGCGATGATCAGGTCGCCCTGTCGGTGCACCGCTGGCAGGATGAAGTCGCAGTAAGCGGGGTCGTCTACCGCATTGAGCCACACCCCCTGTTGCCGGGCTTCCGTTGCGACCTGAGCGTTCAGAGACCTATTCACAGGGTGGGAGATAGCCAGCATGAAGCCCTCGAGGTCGCCGGGCTGGTAACCTCGTCGCAGGTGGATGAGGCCCGCCGGTAGAGGGTAGAGGTCTGGATGGTTTTCCGGAGAAATCAGCGTTACCTGAGCCTCTGCCGCCAGGAGCGCGCGCACCTTGGTTTCCGTTTCAAATCCCCCGCCTATGAACACCACTCGCTTGCCCCGCAAATCGAGCATCACCGGGTAGTAGGCCCTGGAACGCTTTGGACACGCGCTGGGCTGGGTGCAAGAGCAGGAAGGGTAAGAGCAGGTTTTCTCCATAGGTTACTCCGCAGGTGCTAGCTTTACGGCAGCAAACTTGAACTCGGGCATCCGGCAGGCGGGGTCGAGGGCTGGATTGGTCAGCCGGTTGACGGCCGAAGGGCCCTCCCAGTGAAAGGGCACAAAAATCGTGTCGGGGCGTATTTTCAGGCTGGTGCGCACAGTGTACCTGGCCTTTCCCCGACGGCTTTGCACCTCGCAAGGCCGGCCCTCTGCCAGCCCGAGCCGTGTAGCAGTCTCCGGATGGACTTCTATGTAGGGATCAGGGCATTTCTTGGAAAGCCGCGAAATGCGTCGGGTCAGGTTGCCGGTTAGGTAGTGGTAAAGCACCCGTCCAGTGGTGAGGATCAGCGGAAACTCCCTGTCGGGCGCTTCAGCCGCAGGGCTATAGGGGGTCGGGAAGAAACGGGCCTTACCGTCTGGGTGGGCAAAGCCCTGGGTGAAGGGCTGAGGGGTACCAGGGTGATCGGGATGTGGACAGGGCCAGAAAAGGGTCTCACCAGCCGCCAGACGTTCATAGGTGATGCCAAAGTAATCGGCCTTTGCCCCTCGAGTGGCCTGGCGTAGCTCGTTGTAGACGTCCTCTATGCGGGCATAGCGGAAGTAGGCCTCGGCCCCCAGACGGTGGGCTAGTTCTATCAAAATATCCCAGTCTCGCCGGGCGCCTTGAGGCGGATCTTGCAAGGCTCGGCGCAGCACCACCCGGCCCTCCAGGTTGGTGGTGGTGCCTTCTTCCTCAAACCAAAGGCTCCCCGGCAAAACCACCTGGGCCAGGGCGGCGGTTTCGGACAGGAAAGGATCGATCACCACCAAATGCTCAGCTTGGGCCAGTGCCGTTCTCACCCGGTCGGCCTGTGGCGACGAGGCCGCAGGGTTGCTTCCCAGAACCAACAGCCCCCGAATTTCGCCCTGCGCGATGGATTCCAGAATCTCAAAGGCGCTTTTTCCTTTGCCTGGCAGCACTCCGGGCAGAACCCCCCAGACCCTGGCAACCGCAGCCCGGTCATCGGCGTTCTCAATCGAACGATAGCCCGGGAGTTGGTCGTTTTTCTGACCCACCTCACGCCCACCCTGGCCGTTGGCCTGTCCGGTTAGAGTTCCGAAAGACCCTCCCAGGGCGAGGGCCAGGTTGATGTAGGCCAGAGTGGTGCGCACCCCCCGCACATTCTGGTCGGCCCCGCGTCCAGTGAGGATGAGGGGGTTTTGCGCTTGAGATAGCAGCGCTACGGCTTGCTCGAGGGCGTCTTCTTGCAGATCGCATACCCCCGCAGCCCAGGAGAGGGTAGAGCCTTCCACAGCCTTTAGCGCCTCCTCAAAGCCATGGGTGTGCGCCTCAATGAAGGCTTTGTTCTTGGGCACCTGTCTAAACAGAGCGTTGGCCAGGGCCAGATCGGTGCCGGGCCTGAGAGGCAGGTGTAGGTCGGCCAGGTTTGCGCTGAGGGTATGGCGCGGATCGATCACCATGAAGCGGGTTCCGGCTCGCTTGGCTGCCATAAGATAGGGCATCAGCATAGGCAAGCACTCTGCGGGGTTGGAACCGGCCAGCACAATCAGGTCGTGATGGGCCAGATCGGCTAGTGATCGGTTCAGCCCTCGATCCAGGCCAAAAGCCAGGTTTTGCGCTGTGGCCGCAGCGGACATACAATAGCGACCGTTGTAGTCCACATGTGGCGTTTTTAGGGCTAAACGAGCAAATTTGCCCAACAGGTAGGCCTTCTCGTTGGTGAGGGAACCGCTCCCGTACACCGCCAGGGCGGACGAACCCCGTGTGCGGGCTATGCGTAAAAACCCCTCGGCGGTCACATCCAAGGCTTCTTCCCAGGTGCAAGGGGTTAGTCTTCCCCCCTTGCGCACCAAAGGTGCGGTGAGCCGCGCCGGGTGCCGCATCAGGGCCCCACTGCTCAAGCCCAAGACGCACAGCTTGGCGTTGTTAATGGGGTGAGGAAGAGGAATTGCTTGACCATCCTCGCCAACCTGCATCCCACACTGCACCGCACAAAAAGGGCAATGGGTGACGATACGCGTTATTTCTGCAAGCATTTAGGGAATGGGTGAGAGGGGCCTGCGCTGCCTCTCACTAAGCAGAAGTATAGCAAGACTGAAACAGATGTCAAGAATAATATGGGCAAATGGCAAAAAAATTGTGAACAAAATGCAAAAAAACAACTAAAATCTGCAAATAGCAAATTTGAATTTGAGCATCTGTAAAAAATCACTTTAACGTTTTGTAGAACCTTCTATATATATATTTGGCACGCCATCTAGTGTTGTAGACAAGATGTAGCCGCCCAAGAAAACGCGAATGCGACTTGGCCCAGACGCATGTTACGCATCCAAGCCTGAGCCGAGCCCGGCCCACGGGTGCTTGAGTTTCGAGTTTCCCGGCGGCCACGTTCTGTTCAGGGCGAAAGATTTCTAATCCCGGATGGCTCGGTTTTTTGTAGAAGGGCGCTCTATATCTGGCTGCCTTTCAGGAACTCCAGCAGATCAAGGTGTCAAGGTGCCCGGTCACATGGGGTGAGTTGCTAAGAAAAGACCGAGAGTGCTAAGGTCTGGGCATGCGCGAAACCCCACGCTCTGCTCAACTCTTTGCCCGCGCCCAGCGGGTCATCCCCGGAGGGGTCAACTCTCCAGTGCGGGCCTTCAAGGCCGTAGGGGGCACCCCCCGCTTCATTGCCCGGGCGCAGGGAGCCTATCTCTGGGATGCCGACGGCAACGAGCTCCTCGACTATGTGGGTTCCTGGGGGCCCATGATTCTGGGCCACAACCACCCCCAGGTGTTGGCGGCCATCCGGGAAGCCCTGGAGGAAGGTCTGAGTTACGGAGCCCCTACTGAACGAGAGATTGAGCTGGCCGAGCTGGTCTTGCGGGCCTATCCGGTTGCGGCCCAGGTTCGCTTTGTCAGCAGCGGCACCGAGGCCACCATGAGCGCCCTGCGTCTGGCCCGAGGCTACACCGGGCGAGACTTGATCGTCAAATTCCGCGGCAACTACCACGGCCACGCCGATAGCCTGCTGGTGCAGGCAGGCTCGGGGCTTCTGACCGGGGCCGGGGGTACGGCCAGGAGCGCCCCCTCGAGCGCCGGGGTGCCTCAGGCTTTTGCTGAACTGACCCTGGTGGCCGACTACAACGACCCCGAAGGCCTCCAGGCCCTATTTGCCAGGCACGGCGAACAAATAGCGGCGGTGATTTTCGAGCCGGTGGTGGGCAACGCGGGGGTGCTGGCCCCCACACCGGCCTTCCTGGAGGCCCTGCACCGGCTCACCCAGCAGTACGGGGCGCTGCTCGTTGCCGACGAGGTGATGACCGGCTTCCGCCTGGCCCAGGGAGGTGCGGTAGAGCTCTTGGGGCTGAAGCCCGACCTCATCTGCTGGGGCAAGATTATCGGTGGGGGTTTGCCGGTAGGGGCCTATGGGGGTCGGGCCGAAGTCATGCAGCATGTGGCCCCGCTGGGCCCGGTGTACCAGGCCGGAACCTTGAGTGGCAACCCGGTGGCCATGGCAGCGGGAATAGCAACCCTGAAGATACTCTTTGAAGCGCCCCCCTACGCACACCTCGAGCACTACGGTCAGGCTTTGCAAGCAGGGCTCGAGCAGATCTTCGCGCGAGCGGGCCTCCCCACCACCATCAACCGTGTTGGCTCCATGATTACGGCGTTTTTTCGAGAAGGGCCGGTTTCGACCTACGCCCAGGCGGTGGCTTCAGATACCCAGCGCTTCAAACAGTTCTTTCACGGCCTGCTGCAACGAGGGGTGTACTGGCCGCCCAGCCAGTTCGAGGCTGCGTTTTTCTCGGCGGCCCACAGCCAGGCCGACCTCGAGCGCACCCTGGAGGTCGTAGAGCAGGCGGTGCGGGAGCTATGAACCGCTCACTTTTGCAACGTGTGCTTACAAAACGCGCCAAACGTGCTTATATCTACTAACACTTTGTATTGATTTTGGCTTATAGCTGCTTTGGGCGGGAAAAACTGCCCAGTAACTTCACGGGTTGCCGTTGACACCCGGTAAGGCCCGTTCATATACTCTGCCCAGGTGTTTCCGCACCGGAGGAGGTTTGGTATGTGGTCTCGAGGTGTCCTCATTCTTTTATGGATCTTCCTTGGAATGGCTCTAGCGCAACAGCGCACCAACGTGCGCTTCACCCTCGACTTTGCCTTCCAGGGCCCCACGGCTGCTTTTTTGCTGGCCCAGGACAAGGGCTACTACACTGCGGAGGGCCTGAATGTCAGCATTGACCGGGGCTTTGGCTCGGCAGACGCTATCAGCAAGATTGCCGCGGGCAACTACGACATGGGTTTTGCCGACTTCAACTCGCTCATCGAGTTCAATACCCGTAACCCCAACAACCAGCTCCTGGCGGTCTTCATGGTCTACAACACCACCCCGGCGGCGGTGTTTGCCATCAAGGGCAAGGGCATTGCCCGGCCTGCGGATCTGGTGGGCAAAACCCTGGCTGCCCCGGCGGGGGATGCGGGCCGCAGGCTGTTCCCGGTGTTTGCCGAGGCGGTGGGGATAGACGCCAGCAAGGTCAACTTTATTAACGTGGATGTGCCCCTGCGGGAGCCCACCCTGGCCCGTGGTCAGGCCGATGGCATTACCGGGTTTTACTTCACCTCCTTCCTGAACCTGCGCAACGTAGGGGTGAAGCCAGAGGACATGGTCATCTTCAAGTACGGCGACTACACCCAGGATCTCTATGGCAACGCGGTGGTGGTGCGGCGCGACTTCGCCCAGGCCAACCCGCAGGCGGTCTCGGCATTTTTGCGGGCTCTGGTCAAGGGCTTCAAGGACGTGATTGCCAACCCCGACGAGGGCATTGCTGCGGTTAAGCGGCGGGATGGGCTCATCAACGAAGCCCTGGAACGCGAGCGTCTGTTGCTGGCCCTCAACTCCCACGTGCTGACCGCCGACAGCCGGGCCTTCGGGCTGGGTTCGGTGCGGCGGGAGCGGGTCGAACGCAACATTCGCGCGGTAGCCAAGGCCTTCGAGCTACCCACTACCTTGAAGGTGGAGCAGGTCTGGAGCGAGCGGTTCCTTCCGCCCATTGCCGACCGGCGGGTGACCGGCCCGGCGCGATAATAGTTGCTACAAAACAGTAGCCTTTGACCGCCCGCCCCCGGCAGGCTAAACTCTAGGCCAAGGTACAAACATGTCCTTCATTGAGCTCAGCAATGTTAGCCTGCGCTACGACAACGGCTACCTGGCGGTAGAGGGGGTGAACCTTTCCATCGCCCAGGGCGAGTTTGTGGCTTTTGTAGGGCCTTCGGGCTGTGGAAAATCCACCCTGTTACGGGTCATTTCCGGCCTGCGTCTGCCCAGCGAGGGAAGCGCGACGGTGCATGGGAAGGCGGTAAAGGGGCCCATCGCCAGCATCGGGATGGCCTTCCAGAACCCCACCCTGATGCCCTGGCGCACCATCCTGCAAAATATATTGCTGCCCCTCGAGGTCTCGCCGGCGCACAAGCAGCAGTACCGCCAGAACCCCAGGCCCTATGTCGAAGCCGCCCGCGAGCTGATGGCCTCGGTGGGGCTCTCGGGCTTCGAGAATGCCCATGTTTGGGAGCTATCAGGGGGTATGCAGCAGCGGGCCAGTTTGTGCCGCGCCCTCATCCACCAGCCCGAAATCCTGATGCTCGATGAGCCCTTCTCGGCCCTGGATGCCTTTACCCGTGAGGAGCTGTGGCAGGCCATGCAGGTGCTGTACATGAGCCGCAAGCCCACCGTGATTCTGGTGACCCACGACCTGCGTGAGGCCGTCTACCTGTCCGATACCATCTACACCATGAGCACCCGGCCCGGCAAAATCGCCTACTCACGCAAGGTGGAGTTTGCCCGCCCCAGGGCCCTCGAGCTCACCTACGAAGACGACTTTGCCCACATCGTCAAGGAGCTGCGTGAGCAGATCGGCGGGATGCGTACCCAGATCAGCGGTCTGCGGGGGGTGGGGGCGTGAACGCGCGTACCCGGGATACCCTCATTGCAGTGGCGGCAACGGTGGGGCTTTTTGTGGTGTGGGAGCTGGCGGTGCGGCTTTTCAAAATCCCCCCTTTTGTGCTGCCGGCCCCTTCGCAGGCCATCCAGTCGCTGCTGCCGGTCTGGGGGGTGGTGATGGGCCATGCCTGGCAGACCCTCTGGACAACCCTGGCCGGTTTTGGGATTGCGGTGGTGGCGGGGGTGCTTTTGGGTGCTGCGGTGGGCACCTCCAAGCCCCTGAACCTGGCGCTTTACCCCATTCTGGTGGGCTTCAATAGCGTACCCAAGGCCGCTTTGGTGCCGGTGCTGGTGCTGTGGTTTGGCATCGGGACGGTGCCGGCCATCCTGACCGCTTTTCTGATCTCGTTTTTCCCCATTGTGGTCAATGTGGCGACGGGGCTGGCGGCGGTTCCCCCGGAGCTGCGCGAGGTGCTGCGGGTGCTGGGCTCGAGCCGCCTCGAGGCCTTCACCCGGGTCTCCATTCCCTTCTCCATGCCCTACTTTTTTGCCTCGCTCAAGGTGGCCATCACGCTGGCCTTCGTGGGGGCGGTCATCTCGGAAATTGCCGCTTCGCAGAAGGGCATCGGCTACATGATGACCTCGGCCAGCTCGCAGTTCAATGTGCCGCTGGTGTTTGGCGGCCTGCTGGTGATTGCCGTGATGGGCATTGTGCTGTACGCAGTTTTTGCCATTCTGGAACGTCGCCTGGTGGGCTGGGCCTACCGCAGCCAGCATGCGTGAACGGGGCCGAAAGCTCAAATCACAGGTAGCCGATAGCCGGAGACCCTCAGGCACCAGACCCTTCGACCCTCGACACCTGAAGGAATTTTATGGTGATTCGGACAAGCACCCTACAGGCCAGCCATATTGATCCACATACCCCTCCTAGAGCCTTTGGCTTTAAGCTTTCGGCAATGGGTGTTGCAGGGTGTACGGGCTCATCAAAGTGAAGTGTTCAGGTGAGGTTGGTATGACCCTAGCCGAAATCAACCAGCTTTCCCGTGAAGCCTTTGTGGAAGCGGTGGGCTGGGTGTTCGAGCACTCGCCCTGGATTGCCGCGCAGGCCTGGGAGAGCCGTCCCTGGCAGAGCCTGGATGAGCTGCACAGGGCCATGGTGCGCTGTGTGGAAGCAGCGCCGCAGGAGGCCCAGCTTGCGCTGATCCGGGCCCACCCCGACCTCGGCAGCCGGGCCCGCATGGCCGAAGCCTCCGTGCAGGAACAGAAGGGGGCCGGTCTCGACAGCCTGAGTGCCGCAGAATACGACCATATTCAGCGCTTGAACCAGCAGTACACCCGGCAGTTTGGCTTTCCCTTCATTCTGGCGGTGCGCGGCAAGGACAAGCTCGACGTGTTTGCAGCAATGGAGGCGCGGCTTCATAACCGCCCCGAGGAAGAGCTGCAAACGGCCCTGGCCGAAATCTACAAAATTGCCCGTTTTCGGCTTGCCGATTTGCTTGGTCAGGGCTAGACTCAATCCAAACTGACCATGAATATCCTCGACCACGACCGCTTGCGAATCATCAAATGGCCCTGGCTGCTGGCGCTTCTGCTGGTTCTGGTGCTAGGCCTCTACCTGACCCTGGCCAACGGCTGGCAGGCCCACGCCCGAGAATGGCTCAACCTGGTGGTGCGCTGGCTCCACATCATCTACGGTATCGCCTGGATTGGGGCTAGTTTTTACTTCATCTTTCTGGAAAATGCCCTCGAGCGCCAGGGGGTGCGGGCCGAGCTTTCGGGCAACATCTGGACCATTCACGGGGGCGGCATCTACTACCTGGAAAAGTACAAGACCGCGCCCGCACAGTTGCCCAAATACCTGCACTGGTTCAAATGGGACGCCTACTTAACCTGGGTCACGGGCTTCTTGCTCCTGATCATTGTTTACTATGCCGACCCTCGCGCCATCCTGCTGCCCCCCGGCAGCACCCTGCCGGACGGGGCCGCCATTGCGCTGGCGGTGGGGAGTTTGCTGGCGGCCTGGCTGATCTACCTGGCCCTCTCGAGTACCCAGTTACTCTACCGCCCGGCGCTCTTCTTGCTAGTGGGGGGGGTGCTGGTGGCCGGGGCCGCGTACGGGCTGGGGCAGGTGTTTAGCGGGCGCGGCACCTTCATGCACATTGGGGCCATGCTGGGCACTATCATGGCGGCCAATGTTTTTTTCGTAATTATCCCCTCGCAAAAGAAGCTGGTGCGGGCCGCACAAAACGGCGAGACCCTGGATCCAGAGTTTGTCAACTGGGTGCAGTTTCGCTCACGTCACAACAATTACCTCACCCTGCCGGTGCTCTTTACCATGATTGCCCACCACTTCCCCATGACCTACAGCGGGGGGGCTCAGTGGCTGATACTGATTCTGCTTTTTGTGGCCGGGGTGGCGGTGCGGCACTTCATCAACATCACCGAGAAAGAGCACCACAAGACCCTGCTGGAAGGAGGGGCCATGCCCTACCTGCTGGTGCTGGCGGCGGCCCTGCTGTTGGGAGCTTTTTACCTGACCGCGCCGCGCTCCAGCGCCGAAGCTCTAGCCCATCCGCCGGTGGCCTTCGCCGAGGTGCAGGCCATCATCCAAACGCACTGCCAGATGTGCCACGCGGCCCGGCCCACCCAGCCAGGCTTCGCCTCGGCGCCGGGGGGGGTGATGCTGGACACCCCCGAGCAGATTGTGGGCTATGCCCAGAAAATCAAACAGGTCTCGGTGGACACCCAGTACATGCCCCTGGTGGTGCCGGGGGTTCCGCCCATGACCGCCGAGCAGCGGGCCAAGCTGGGGGCCTGGGTGGCCCAGGGGGCTAAAGGGCCTTAGGATAGCTGTATGGCCCGACTCTCGACCCACGTCCTCGACACCGCGCACGGCAGGCCAGCGGCGGGGCTCGACCTCGAGCTCTACCGCCTGGGCCCAGCAGGCGAGCGCACCTTCGTCACCGCCGCCAGCACTAATGCCGATGGCCGAACCGATGCCCCTCTGCTCTCGGGCGAAACCCTTCCGGTGGGCCTTTACGAGCTGGTTTTCCATGTGGCGGCCTACTTCAAGGCCCAGGGGGTGACCCTTCCCGACCCCCCCTTTCTGGATGAAGTGGTAATCCGCTTCGGTATTGCCGATGCCAAAGGCCACTACCATGTGCCCCTGCTGCTTTCGCCGTATGGCTACAGCACCTACCGCGGGAGTTGAGCCCGGCCAGGGGTACAATCCTCCCGATGAACCCTCGCCAACTCGCCCACGAAGCCATCGAACGCTGCCGGCAGCTTGCGTGCTACACGGAGGAAGCGGGCCGTCTGACCCGAACGTTTTTATCGCCGCCCATGCGGGAGGTACACCAGGCCCTGGCAGGCTGGATGCTCGAGCTGGGCATGACGGTGCGAATAGACGCTGTGGGGAACCTGATCGGGCACTACCCCGGCCAGACCCCGGACGCCCCGCTCTTTCTGATGGGCTCGCACGTGGACACGGTGCGCGACGCGGGCCCCTACGATGGCCCGCTAGGGGTCATGCTGGCCCTGGCCCTGGTGAAGGGCCTGGAGGGTCAGCGGCTACCTTTTGCCCTCGAGGTGATCGCCTTTTCTGAAGAAGAGGGGGTGCGTTACGGGGTGCCCTTTCTGGGAAGCAAGGCGGTGGCGGGCCGGTTTGAGGCCGGTTTTTTGAAGCTCCAGGATGCCGAGGGGCAGACCGTGGAAGCGGCCATCCGGGCATTTGGCCTTGAGCCCACCCAGATTCCCCAGGCCGCCTACAACCCGGCCCAGGTGAAAGGGTATCTGGAGTTTCACATCGAGCAGGGGCCGGTGCTGGAAGCCCAGGGGTATCCGCTGGGCATTGTGGAGGCCATTGTGGGCCAGAGTCGGCTCGAGGTGGCCTTTCGCGGCCAGGCCGGCCATGCCGGTACTACCCCCATGCCCCTGCGCCGCGACGCCCTGGCCGGGGCCGCCGAGTGGATGACCCTGGTGGAACGCGAAGCCCGTGCAGAGCCCGGCCTGGTGGCCACAGTGGGCATGATTGCCGCCCTGCCAGGAGCCGCCAACGTGATTCCGGGGGAGGTGCAGATGAGCCTGGACGTGCGCCACGCCTACGACGAGGTGCGCAGCCTGGCGGTGGCCAACCTCATCACCCGGGCCCAGCAGGTTGCACAGCGCCGGGGCCTCGAGCTTTTCTACCAGACCCGCTACGAACAGCCCGCCGTGCCCTGCGACCCCCCCCTGAACGAACGCCTGGCGCAGGCGCTGGAAGCCGAGGGCTACCCGGTGCATCATCTGGTCTCGGGCGCGGGGCACGATGCCATGATTATGGCCTCGCTGTGCCCCTCCACCATGCTTTTCCTGCGCAGCCCGGGGGGCCTTTCGCACCATCCCGAGGAGTCGGTCTGGCCGGAGGATGTGGAGGCTGCGGTGCGGGTGGGGCTGGCCTTTTTGCGTAAAATGGCTGATGGCCCATTTTGATCAGGCAGGTGAACCCCAGGCCTCAAACCCTGGATTGACGGAGTGAGCATGTTGGATCTGATTGTGCGCGGTGGAAACCTGGTGACCCCAGCGGGCCTTCAGCAAGCCGACCTGGGGGTGCTGGACGGACAGGTTGTGCAGGTGAGCCCGGAGATTGCCGAGCCTGCCCGGCAGGAAGTATCGGCCCAGGGCCGGTATGTCTTTCCCGGCCTGGTGGATGTGCATGTGCACTTCAACGAGCCAGGGCAGGCCCACTGGGAAGGCATCGAGACCGGTAGCGCCGCTTTCGCGGTGGGGGGCGGCACGCTCTTTTTCGACATGCCTCTCAACTCGCTGCCCTGCACCTTAGATAGCGCCGCCTTCGACCAGAAGCTTTCGGCCATGCGGGCCAGTTCATACACCGACTTTGCCCTCTGGGGGGGCCTCACCCCCCGCAACCTGGAGCGCCTGCCCGAGCTGGCCGAACGGGGGGTGATCGGCTTCAAGGCTTTCATGTGCAACTCGGGCCTGCCGGAGTTCCCGGCTTGCGACGACGGCACGCTTTACGAGGGGATGCGCACGGCGGCCCGGCTAGGCCTGCCGGTAGCGGTACACGCCGAGTCGGAGTCGCTGACCGCTTACCTCACCCCCAAAATGCGGGCCAGGGGCCAGACCTGGCGCGAGTATGTGGCCTCGCGTCCGGTGTTTACCGAGCTCGAGGCCATCGGGCGGGCCCTTGTGCTGGCCCAGGAAACCGGCTGCAAGCTGCACATTGTGCACATCAGCTCGGGGGCCGGGGTGGCGCTGGCCGCCGAGGCCAGGGCCCGGGGGGTGGACGTGAGCCTCGAGACCTGCCCGCACTACCTGGCCTTTACCGAGGACGACCTGGAGCGCCTGGGGGCGGTGGGGAAGTGCGCCCCGCCGCTACGGAGCAAGCCCGAGCAAGACCGGCTCTGGGCCGAGCTGCAAAAGGGCGTGGTGGACATTGTCGGCTCTGACCACTCCCCCAGCCCGCCCGAGATGAAACAGGGCGCAGACTTTTTCGCCCTGTGGGGTGGGATTGCCGGGGTACAGTCCACGCTGGCGGTCATGCTCGAGGAGGGTTTCTATCGGCGGGGGTTGCCTCTGGAGCGGATAGCCGCGCTGCTGGCTCACCAGCCCGCCGAACGCTTTGGCCTGCCCCATAAGGGACGGCTTGCGGTGGGTGCGGATGCCGATTTTGTGTTGGTCAACCCCCTGGAAAGCCATACCCTCACCCCTTCCGACCTGCGCTACCGGCACCCGCTCTCGCCCTACCTGGGCCAGACCTTCCGGGGGCGCGTGGAGAGCACCTGGCTCCGGGGCGAGCCAGTGTATCTGAACGGTACAATAGCCAGACCAAGCGAGGTTCGCTTACAGACGAGGAAACCATGAGCCTGACCGGATTTACCCGTACCCGCGTAACCCCCGACCATGCCCTGCTGACCCCCGATACCTTTGTTCGCGCCCCCCTGCCGGGCTGGATCAACACGGCCTGCATCGTGCACATTGCCCCTGAGCTGGGGGCCCGTTTCAAGATGTACACGGTAGAAATGCAGCCGGGGGGCACCGGGGAAATGACCCTGCTGGACATCCAGCGCTTTGCCTACGTGCTGGAGGGCGAGCTAACCCTCGAGGTCGGGGGCGCCAGGCACCCACTCCGGCCCCATCACTACGCCTACCTGCCGGCCAACACGCCTCACCGCTTCCTGGCACAATCGCCCAGCCGAATGGTGATTTTCGACAAACCCTACCAGGCCCTGGCGGGGGCCGAGGTGCCGGGGCTGGTGCTGGGCCACGAGCCGGATATCCCCAGCAGCCCCCTGATGGGCGATGAAGCGCTCCAGGTTCGGCTGTTGTTGCCCGATAATTTTTCCTTCGATATGGCCGTCAACACCATGACCTTCGCCCCCGGAGCGCACCTGTCTTTGGTGGAAACCCACGTGATGGAGCACGGCCTACTGTTCTTGCAGGGCGGGGGGGTGTACCGCCTGAGCGACGCCTGGTACACCGTACAGGCCGGGGACGTAATCTGGATGGCTTCGTACTGCCCGCAGTGGTTTGGTGCGCTGGGCAAAACCCCCAGCAAGTACCTTATCTACAAGGACGTGAACCGGCATTCGCTCGAGCTCTTGTTCTGAGGCGGCAGGAGCGCTGGCGCTCGGAAACCGCCTTCCCTGAGGCTTTTTTGCAGAGCGTGTAGCGTGCGGCATAAACTATCGTTGCGTTTGGCGTTTTTCGGGAGCAACCCATGATTGTAAGACCGCTGGTAGATAAAGAACGAATTATCCGCGAACTGGACACACTGGCGGGGTTTTCCGATACCCCCAAGCCAGCCATTACCCGCATTCTTTTCACCAAGCCCGACCTCGAGGCCAGGGCTTACCTCAAGAGCCTGTGTGAAGAGGCCGGCCTTAGTGTGCGGGAAGACGGCCTCGGCAACATTTTTGCTCGCTGGGAGGGCTCTGCGCCCGAGCTGCCTGCGGTGGGCACGGGTTCGCATTTCGACGCCATCCCCTACGCCGGCATGTACGACGGCACGGTGGGGGTACTGGGAGGCCTGGAAGCCATCCGCGCCTTGCAGCGCAGTGGTTTCAAGCCTCAACGCTCCATCGAGCTTCTGATTTTCACTGCCGAAGAGCCCACCCGCTTCGGCATTGGCTGCCTGGGAAGCCGGGCGCTGGCCGGGGTCCTGAACCCCGACTCGCTGCGCCTGCTCAAAGACGCCGAGGGGCGCACCCTGGAGGAGGTGCGCTGGGAGGCCGGTTATATGGGCCGGCTCGAGGAGGTGCAGCTCCCGGAGGGCTACTACTCGGCTTTTGTGGAGCTGCACATCGAGCAGGGGCCCGTACTCGAGCAAGAACAGGTACCCTTAGGTATTGTCACGGCCATTGCGGCCCCCGCTTCATTACGGGTGGGGCTCGAGGGGGTGGGCGGTCATGCCGGGGCCATGCTGATGCCGGATCGCCACGATGCCCTTTGCGCCGCCGCCGAGATTATTCTGGGAGTGGAAGCCTTCGCCAGGAATAGCGGCAGCATCAACACGGTAGCCACCACCGGCTTCTGCGAGGTCTATCCCAATGCGGTCAACAGCGTACCCAGCCGGGTCAAGCTCGAGATAGACGTGCGCGATGTGGAGCAATCCCGCCGCGATCAGGTGATTCGCAACATCATTCAGGGGGTCGAACAGGTCTGCACCCGCCGGGAAATCAAGTACAGTGTGGAGATCATCAACATAGACCCTCCCGCCAAGTCGGGCTCGGAAGTGCTGAGAGCGCTGGTAGCCGCCTGTGGCGATGCGGGGGTGAAATTCAAACTGATGGTCAGCCGGGCCTACCACGACTCTTTGTTCATGGCCCGCATTGCGCCCACCGCCATGCTCTTTATCCCCTGCCGGGAGGGGGTCAGCCACCGCCCCGACGAGTACGCCTCGCCCGAGGACATCGCCCGGGGTACCTACGTACTGGCGCTCACCCTGGCCAAGCTTTCGCTGGCCGAGGATAAGGGCATTGCCAAAGAAGACCCGTTGACGCTGGGCGACTGAGTGGTTCGGACGGGCAGCCATTTGCGGTCAGCGAAAAACGTGTCTTCCTTCAGTTGGGCTCGTGTGCTGCTGTTTGACGACAAAACCGAATCTGGTAGCAGTTCAACCCTCAACATTGGCCTTTTTGGGCCAGGACGCAACACCACACTTCTGCTCTGCACGTGGGTTGTACAATAAACGATCATAGGTAAGTGAAGTCCGGGAGGGCTTGGGTGGGTGAAATCGGCTTTTGGTTGAATGGTCAGAAGGTGCAGGTTGCAGGGGTAGACCCGCATACCACCGTGCTCTCCTGGCTGCGCCAACAGGGCCTGACGGGCAGCAAGGAGGGCTGCGCCGAGGGGGAGTGTGGGGCCTGTGCGGTGTTGCTTGTGCGGCCCGATGGCTCGGGTTCCCGCCTCGAGGCCGTCAACGGCTGCCTGCTGTTGCTTGCGAGCCTGGCGGGTCAGGAGGTCTGGACGGTGGAGGGGCTGGCCCAGGGGCAGGCGCTCCACCCGGTACAGGAAGCTATGCTTCAGGGAGGTTCGCAGTGTGGCTACTGCACGCCGGGGTTTGTGGTGAGCATGGCGGCGGAGTATTACCGAAAGGGTCGGGAGCAGTTCGACCTCGAGGCCCTCTCGGGCAACCTCTGCCGCTGCACCGGCTACCGACCCATCAAAGACGCCGCGTATTCCCTGGGGCAACCCGCTCCGCACGACCCCCTGGCCCAGCGGCTCACTCAGCCTGCGCGAGCGGTGGAATCGCTGGAGTACAGCCCTAAAGCCCCCCAACCGCAACGCTTTTACCGCCCCGTCTCACTTAACGAACTTTTCCAGATTCAAGCACAGCACCCCTCCGCCAAGCTGGTTGCTGGCGGCACCGACTGGGTGGTGGAGGTCAACCAGCGGTTTGCGCGGGCCCCGGTGCAGATAGACCTGAGCCACCTCCCCGAGCTACAGACCCTCTCCTGGACGGACGAATATGTCGAGATAGGCGCAGGGGTCACCCTGTCCGAGGCCGAGCGCTGGCTACAGGGGCGCATCCCACTGCTGGCCGAGTGGTTTCCGCTATTTGCCTCGAGGCTGATTCGCAACCGCGCGACGTTTGGAGGCAACCTGGGCACGGCCTCGCCCATCGGCGACTCGCCGCCGGTGTTGCTGGCCCTGGGGGCCTCGCTGGTGCTGGTGAGTGCAGGAGGTGAGCGGGTGGTGGAGCTGGAACACTTCTTTACCGGGTACCGGCAGACGGCGTTGCAGCCGGGGGAGCTGATCAAGGCCGTGCGGATTCCCCTGCCACTCTTGCCCGAGTCGTGCTTTTACAAAGTTTGCAAGCGCCCCATGGACGACATCTCGACCGTGGCCATGGGGATTGCCCTGCGGCGCACGAGTACGGGCGTCGTGGAGGCCATCCGGATTGGCCTGGGGGGTGTGGCGGCCACGCCGGTACGGGCCTACCAGACCGAGGCGGTTTTGCTGGGCCAGCGCTGGGACGAGTCCAGCCTCCGCAAGGCCGCCCAGGTTCTCAAAGCGGAGTTCAAGCCGATTGACGACCACCGGGGCAGCGCCGCTTACCGGACGGCCATGCTGGGCAGCCTGCTCTGGAAGTTCTACACCGAGACCCAGGAGGTGCCCGTATGAAGGTGGTGGGCAGGGCCATTCCCCACGAGTCGGCCCGCGAGCACGTGACGGGGCGGGCCCTCTACACCGACGACCTGCTGCCGCGCTACCCCCAGGCCCTCCACGCCTGGCCGGTGCAGGCCCCCCATGCCCACGCCCGCATCGTGCGGCTGGATACCGCGCCTGCGCTGGCAGTTCCGGGAGTGGTGCGGGTGCTCACCGCCTCGGACGTGCCGGGCCTCAACGACTCGGGCCTCAAGGGCGATGAGCCTATCTTCCCTAGTGAAGTGATGTTTTATGGCCAGGCGGTCTGTTGGGTGCTGGCCGAAACCGAGGAGGCCGCCCGGCTGGGGGCCGCTCAGGTGATGGTGGACTACGAGCCGCTGCCCGCCATTCTGAGCATAAAGGAAGCTATTGCCCAGGGGAGTTTTCAGGGCGCTACGCTGCACGCCAGGCGCGGCGATGTGGAACGCGGACTGCGGGAATCGGCAAGGGTGCTGGAGGGCGAGCTCGAGCTCGGCGGGCAGGAGCACTTCTACCTCGAGACCCAGGCCTCTTTGGCCGTGCTCGACGAGACCGAGCACCTGCTGGTGCATGCCTCCACCCAGCACCCCTCCGAGACCCAGGAGATCGTGGCGCAGGTGCTGGGCCTGCCGCGCAATCAGGTGACGGTGCAGTGCGTGCGCATGGGCGGGGGCTTTGGCGGCAAGGAAGTGCAGGCCAACCCCTACGCGGCAGTGGCCGCCCTGGGGGCCTACCTGACCCGCCGCCCGGTGCGGGTGCGGCTCAACCGGCTTCAGGACATCACCCTCACCGGCAAGCGCCACCCCTTTTATGCCCGCTGGAAGGTGGGCTTTTCCGAGGACGGCCTACTCCATGCCCTCCAGATGGAACTCTATTCCGATGGCGGCTGGTCGCAGGATCTGAGCGAGCCGGTGCTGGCCCGGGCGGTCTGCCACGCCGACAACGCCTATTACATCCCCCACATGGACGTGAAGGGCCGGGTCTGCAAGACCCACAAGACCTCCCAGACGGCCTTCCGGGGCTTTGGCGGGCCGCAGGGCATGGTTTTTATCGAAGAGGTAATAGACCGGGTTGCCCGCAGCCTGGGCCTGCCGCCGGAGGTGGTGCGGGAGCGGAACTTTTATGGAGTAAAGCCCGTGGGTGGTGGCGTGTGGCCTGTGGGAAAAAACCAACAACAGGCCACCGGCCACGAGCCTCGAGCCGAAACCCACTACGGCCAGGTGGTGAAGGACGTGGAGCGCATCCGGCTCATCTGGGACGAGCTCAAAGCCAGCGCCGACTTCGAGCGACGGCGCCTCGAGGTCGCCCGCTTCAACGACCAGAACCCCCACCGCAAGCGGGGGCTGGCCATCACCCCGGTCAAGTTTGGCATCTCCTTCAACCTGACCGCCTTCAACCAGGCCGGAGCCCTCGTGCTGGTCTACCAGGATGGCTCCGTGCAGGTTAACCACGGCGGTACCGAGATGGGCCAGGGCCTGCACACCAAGATGATGCAGGTAGCTGCCCAGACCCTGGGGGTGCCGCTGGAGTTCATCCGCCTGATGCCCACCCGCACCGACAAGGTGCCCAACACCTCGGCTACGGCGGCCTCCACCGGGGCCGACCTGAACGGCGGGGCCGTGCGCGATGCCTGCGAGAAAATCAAAGCCCGGCTGGCCGGGGTGGCGGCCCAGAAGTTGGGCGTTCACCCTGCCGATGTGGTGTTCGAGGACGGCCAGGTCTGGAGCATCTGGAAGCCCGAGGAGCGGCTCAGCTTCACCGAGGTGGTGCGAGCCGCCTACGCCCAGCGGGTGCAGCTATTCGCCGATGGTTTCTACCGCACGCCGGGGCTTCACTGGGACAAAACCCGCATGTGGGGCAAACCCTTCCACTATTTCGCCTTTGGGGCGGCGGTGAGCGAGGTAGAGGTGGACGGCTTTACCGGGCAGTACCGTCTGCGCCGCGTGGACATTCTGCATGACGTGGGCGACTCGCTCTCCCCGCTGGTGGATCTGGGCCAGGTGGAGGGGGGCTTTATCCAGGGCATGGGCTGGCTCACCCTGGAAGACCTGCGCTGGGACGCTAAAGGCCAGGTGGCCACCCGCTCGGCCAGCACCTACAAGCTGCCCAGCTTCTCCGAGCTGCCCGAGGTGTTCAACGTGCAGCTTTTGCCCAGGGCCACCGAGCCGGGAGTGGTGTACGGCTCGAAAGCGGTAGGGGAGCCCCCTTTGATGCTGGCCATCTCGGTGCGGGAGGCCCTGCGAGATGCAGTGGCCGCTTTCGGAAGGGGAGGCATTGTGGAACTGGCCTCGCCTGCCACGCCCGAGGCGGTTTACTGGGCCATCGAGAAAGTGCGGGAGCGGGCCCTGGTTTCGGGGGATTGATACACTTAGTTTACTGGACTAAACTAAGCCAATGGCCAAGATAGTCAACGTGCACGAAGCCAAAACCCACCTCTCGAGCCTGCTCGAGCGGGTGCGTGCGGGTGAGGAGATTATCCTGGCCAAAAATGGCCAGCCCTACGCCCGGCTGATGCCGTTGGAGAAGCCCAAAAAGCGTCGGCTGGGGTTCATGAAGGGGACGGTGGACGAGCGCTTCTTTGAGGCGCTGCCGGAGGAAGAACTGAGGGCCTGGGAATGAGGGTTTTGCTGGATACCCATGCGTTCTTGTGGGCGGTGCTCGAGCCCGAGAAACTCTCTCGAAAGGCCCGCAAACTTCTGCAAGACCCCGAGACTGAAATCGTGCTCAGCAGTGTGAGCGCTCTGGAAATCGCCACCAAGTACCGACTTGGCCGCCTTTCCCAGGCTCAGTCGGTGGTGCAAGGTTACGAGAAGGCTGTAAATGGTCTGCAGGCTGTAGAGCTGGGGGTGAGCCGCGCCCATGCCATGAAAGCGGGCCTCTGGGAGATGGCCCATCGGGATCCCTTTGACCGTTTGCTGGCCGCCCAGGCCCACCTCGAGGACTTACCCCTGCTAACCAACGACCGGGCTTTAGCCCAGTTTCCCATTCAGACCCTTTGGTAAGACCATGAAAACCCTCTTCCTGCTACTGGCCCTGGGCGCAGCCCTTTTGGGGCTATCGTTTTTATTCCAGGGGGGCTACTGGCGGCAGGGCATCCCCTGGCTCAACCGGCGCCTGGGCATGGAAGAACCCCGCTCGCCCCTCTGGGTGCGGAACCTCGAGCGCCTCTTGATGGGCCTTTTCTTGCTCGGGATGGCCGGTTTTTTCCTCTGGTTTGCCTTACAGCTTTAGGGGATTTGGCATGCAGTGGTTTGAGCATCTTGCCCGCCTGACCGAGCAAAAAGTGCCGCTGGTGCTGGTCACGCTGCTCTCGGTGCGAGGCCACGCGCCCCGCGAGGCCGGAGCCAAGATGCTGGTCACGGCAGGGGGTTCTTACGGAACCATCGGCGGGGGCAACCTCGAGGCCACCGCCATTGCCCTGGCGCGAAAGCTGCTAGGGGGCGGGGGCCCAACCCCGCAAATCCACACCCTGCGCCTCACCGAGAACGCGCCTGCCGAACACGGGGTGCAGTGTTGCGGGGGTGAGGTGCAGGTCTTGCTCGAGGTGGTAACCCCAGCCCGTCCTGCGGTTGCCATCTTTGGGGTGGGGCACGTGGGGCTGGCCCTGGCGAAAGTGCTCTCTATCCTGCCCGTTGAACTCTGGCTGGTGGACTCGAGGGCCGAAATGGTGGCCGAGGAGCGCCTGAACCCCCTCTACCAGAATCAGGCCCGCCTGCGGGTGTTTCATGCCCCCATCCTGGACAGCATCGTGAACGACCTGCCTGCGGGGGCACACCTGGTGGTCATGACCCACGACCACGCCGAGGATCTGTTCGTGCTCGAGGCCGCCCTGCGCCGGGGCGACCTGGGCTTTATCGGCCTGATTGGTTCGGTGGTCAAATGGCGCAACTTTCAGCACAAGCTCTTGCAGCAGGGTTTGTCTCAGGCCGACCTGGCCCGCGTTACCTGCCCTGTTGGCCTGCCCCTTACCAGGAGCAAGGCCCCGGAGGCCATTGCCATTGCCACCGCAGGCCAGTTGTTGCCCATGTTGCTTGAGGCCAGGGGAGAGGCCCAGAGCCCATCGCCGAACGCTACAGCCGCGCCGAAAGCCGACCAGTGATACCAGTTTTGTCTGAACCCGTCGCCTGTTATGGGGATGAAGTAGGGGACAGGGGACAGGCGTTTGAAAACCACAACCTACTTTCTGTCGCCTACGCCTATTTTTTGCGTCGCTGAAAGTTAGTCATGTGCCTGAAGTTGGTAGGCCCGGATGGCTCGAATTTTGTGAAGAACGCCCTACTTGGAGCAGTCCAGCTTGAAGCGGAGGCTCGGGTTGGGGGAGCTGAAGGCCAGGTTGTACTTCTGCTTGATGCTTGTGGTGTCCATCTCGATCAGGAGCTTGGTCGGGGCGTCGGTGCGGTTGCTGGTGAACTTGAGCCTGGTGGTGACGCCAGAACCTTGAGGAATGGCGGCGTTGTAGATTTTGGCCTCGTAGGACTCGCGGGCCAGGGCGTTCCCCTCCATGCGTTGCGTGGAGCCGTCGGCAAAAGCCAGGGTGAGGCTGCTGGGGTCTTTGAAGCCGGCGTTCCAGGCCTCGAGGGTTCGGTTGGTGGCGTTGCGAACTTCAAAGTCTACCGCCCAACCTTTGAGCCCGCTTTCATCAAAAGGCTCAACCCTGGTGGCCCGGGCCCGCCAGATGCCGTTGTTGAGCCACTCGTTCAGGCAGCCCTCGAGGCTAGCCCGCTGGTCGGCCCCGCCTGCAGGCGAACCGCTCAGGCTCACGGTATTGCCCGAGACCGAAGCCGTAACGCCCAGGGCCCGCAGGGCGCTCAGCGGCACGTAGGTCTGCCCTCCCACCACAATGGCCTTACTGCTCTGGGCCTGTCCGTTGACCACCAGATTGAGCTGCCGCTGCACCGCCTGGGCCAGCACCACGCCCAGCGCACCCACCACTACCCAGGCTAAAATTCTGTGATTATTCATAGTTGCTCCTTGCAGTGTCCATGGCCTATAGTCGATGGTCTATGGTCGGTCGTCAATAGCCTGAACCCCAAACTATCAGCAGAAAACCATCGGCGATTGACTATGAGCCATTGACTATTGACATTTGTTTACGGGTTTTGCACCGTCCCCATGCCGGTTACGAAGGTGGCAGTGAGGGTACTTCTGGCAACCTGGCCCTGGGTGGCGCTATTTTCCTCCACCAGCAAATAGAAGGTCTTGGGGCCCGCACTGTCCACCGGGAATACCCGCTCGCTGCTGACAATCTGGATATAAGTCCAGTTGGGCAAACCTCCGGGTAGCGAGATGCGCTTGTCCTGGTCTGGGCGGATGACATCGGGTTCGTTGGCCAAAGCCACCGTGAAGAGGGCGTTGCCTCCGGTGTACACGATATTGAGTTGGAGGCTGGCGCTGACCCTTACATATCCGGGCCCCGGCACGTTGATGGTCACGCTGCGGCTCAAGGAGTTGGGGAAGTCGGGAATGTCGGTGGTATTCGATTCCACGGTCTGAGCCACGCCGGGCAGGGCGTTGTTCAGGGCGCTGAAGTTGGCATTGACCTCGGCAGCGCGGATGGGACTCCCTGCGGTGAAGGTGTGTGGCAGCGTAACTCCGGCCAGGGCCCACAGGCCCAGGGTAGACAGACCAAACCCCAGCGCCAGAAAAAAGAGGTTTTTATTAGGCATACCAGTACCTCACAAACGCACGTTGACCCCACCCCGCACGCCAAAACCGGCACTGGGGCCGTTGAAGGTGAACACCCCTTCCAGGAAGGTGTAGACGTTGCCGGTAGGAAGCTCGAGGCCCGCCGCCAGGGCGAAGATGGGGCCGGTTAGACTGCCGCTCGAGAACAGGAACCCCACGCTGGGGCCCGCATAGATTTGCAGCGGATCCAGGTTAAGGCTCGCCAGCGGCCCCGCGCTGAGGGTGGCGGTAAAGCTGCTGCTCAGGGCGGCATCGGCCACCGCCCGCAGATGTACGGAAATCGGGGCGGCCTGTACCAGATTGCGAACCGTGAACTGAACGTTGCCCTGCGCCGAGGAGCCCCCACTCCCGGCGTTGAAGCTCAGCCCGCCCCCCACGCTAAACTGCTGAGCCCAGGCACACGAAAGCAGGAGCAAGAACCCGAGTATCCAGGCGTTTTTCATGCCTTCCCCTCCATCAGAGCTGCTTGATGACCAGCACGTTGAATTTGGCCCCGGCAGGCATGTTGCTCCCGTCGGCCCGGAAAATGCGCCAGCGGCCCGCGCCGCTATCGTAGGAAACCCCGATGGGCGAATTGACAACGGGGTCGGTATCGTTGCTGACGGGGGTCACGGTCAGAATGGCATTAGGGTCGCCGTTGATCATGGGGTTGTCCAGGGTGGTGCGGCTGGCGTTGATGTTGGCAGCGGTCGCGGTGTGTACGAAGGCCGGTTTTGTGCCTGTAACCCGAATGGGGCCATTAATCTGCAGGGCAATTCCTGCAGGGGCAACGGCAGAAAGGGCCACGCCGCCGATGGCCCTGCCCTCTACCCCCAAGCCCCCACCGTTCGAGGAGCCAACTACTCCCCATCCGCTGTCGGCTACCACACCCCAGACACCCACATTCAAGCCTCCCGCTCCCTCTCCCCGAAGGGCGGTGCCGCCAGCGGCCTCGTTGCGGATCGTGAAGCCCGCAGTGCTGGCATTGCTGCCGGTCAGGTTAGCTCCAAAGCTAAGTGAGGGTCGGCCCTCGAGGGCCACTATGGCATTCCGCAGGATGGTGAAGTTGTCGTTGACCTCGCCAGCCTTGATAGGCGTGCCCGCACTGAAGCTGGTGAGCGACCCCACGCTCAGGGCCCAGATGCCCGAGGCCACGATGCCAGCACCCAACACGAAAAAGAAAAGGTTTTTCCCGCGCATAAACCCTCCTACTGCCAGTTGGCCTGATCCCACCGGCTGTTGTCCCAGATGCCTGCGTTGCCGCCGCCCCCACCTCCGCAGGCCACCAGGGTGGCGAGCACCAGGGCCAGAAGGGCGAGCCGTCCAAGGGTTTGTTTCATGGGTTGCTCCCTTGGTGATGGCGTTAGCGAATCCCAAAAACCCGCCCGCCTGAGTCCCGGCAGAGCTGCTCCAGGTACTGCAATAGCTCCAGTGGGCTGTTGAAAACCTGTTCTTCCCTTGTCTCGGGGTCGAGCAAAACCGCCCGCCAGGGCTGCTGGGGCGCAGAAGGCTCGAGGTGCAGTACCAGGTCGAGGGGTTTTGGGGGCTTCGGTTCCATCACCGAGCCGAGGGTAGCAAGGGCTGCGTCACGCTACCGTCATTGCCAGTCGGGCCCGGAGGGCCTGCTCGCTGACGCTGCGGAAACGCACGGTGCCGCCGTGCAGGGTGAGGGCTTGCTCGAGGTCGGCCCTGGCCTTGGCCTGCTCGTCCAAAGCCAACCAGGCCCCGCTGCGGCTGTAGAGGGCATTTATCTGGTTAACCCGATGTTTCCCCGCAGCCTCGAGAGCCAGTTTGGCCTGACGAAGGGCGGCTTTGGGGTTGTGCAGGGCTAGCTCGAGCTCGGCGTAAAGCTGCTTCACCTCGGAGGCAGCCCACTGAAGGTTTTCTGAGAGCTCCTGGGCCCGTTCCAAATCCAGCGTGGCCCCGGCAGTCTGGCCCAAGCCCAGCCAGGCCTCGGCTCGCACCAATAGGGCTACCAGCTCCTGGCGTTGCACCCCACCCTGCCTGGCTTTCTGGAGGATGTCTTCTGTCTCGCAAATGGCGTCGGCGTAGCGTCCCTGGCTCAGGTGTACCCGTGCCCGCACGATCCCAATTCGTTCTTGCAGCAGCCAGAAGCTCGAGGGCGCCGGGCTATGCTGCCGCATAAGGCACTCGGCTTGCCCGATCCAGTCCAGGGCCTCGGCAGGCCGTTCCTGGAGCATCAGGGTCAGGCTGTGGCAAAGCCGGGCCTCGATCTGGTGGTAGGGGGTGAGGCCTTGCGCCAGCTTCAGCGCGTCTAGCCCGTACTGATGGGCCTCTTCCAGCAGCCCCAGGTCGCGCTGGTAGTGGGTGACAAAGACTAGAGGGTAGAAGGCTTCAAAAGCAGAGACCTCGAGGGCAAACTCGTAGGCCCTGCGACTGGCCTCCATTGCACCGACCAGGTCTTGCTGGTCGTCGAGCACCATCCCACGGTAGAACCACACAAGGGAGTGTTGGAGGGGGGTCTGGGCCTCGTGCTGCATGACCCCGAGCAGCTCGAGCTGCTGTTTCAGGTTGGCAATCCCGACCTGGCGGCAGAGATAGAAGCGTGCGGCCAGCGCCTCAAAACGCTGGGGGTGCTCGGGTGGCATGGCTTCCAGAGCCAGCCGATAGTAAGCATCGGCTTCGCGGAAAGCCCGCACGCTATGCGCCTGCTGGGCGGCCTTGAGCCACCACTGGATGGCCTGTTCGGGCTGTCCTGCGGCCTGAAAGTAGCCTGCCACCTTGGCCGGATGTTCGGCCTGCTTGGTGTAGTGCTGGGCCAGGTGAGCCGAGATGAGTCGCTTGCGGTCGGGCTTGAGGGCCTCGGCAATGGCGCGGGCAATCAGGTCGTGGCTAAAACGGTAGCCTTGGGGAACTGCCTCGATTAAGCGGGCTTGACTGGCTCGCTCGAGCGCCTCGGAAACCTCCCAGGCCGAGAGCGCAGTGGCCTCGGCCAGGGTTTTCGAGTCGAAGGTGGCCTCGGTAATCAGAGCTGCTACCTCCAGGCTGCGCCGCACCGCCGCGCCCTGGCGCTCGAGGCGACCCAGAATGGTCTGGCGGACGCTGGCAGCAATGCGTAGCTCGGTGTAGTCGTGGGTGGACTCGTCGTAGGGGGTCTCCCACACACCTCCCTCCCCCAGGCGCAACTCACCGGACTCGAAGAGGCTCTGCAGGGTCTGTAGCACAAAGAGCGGGTTGCCCGAGGTGGCCCGGTAGACCCGCTGTGGAAACAGCCGCGCTGGCCGCCCCGAGAGGTGCGCGATAAGTTCGGCCACCTCGAGCTCGCTCAGAGGTTCTAGCTCGAGCCAGGCTGCCCTCCGGCAGTTCTGCCAGTCTTGATAGCGACGGGCTACTTCCGGCCCCACCTCGTCGGGGCGCACCGTGACCACCAACCGAGCCGACGCGCTGCGTTGCTCCAGCCCCACCGCCAGCGCCCGGAGGCTCCAGGGGTCGCTGTAGTGCTCGTCCTCGCTGAGAAAAACCGTGCTGCCATGGGCCTCTATCATCAATTCCACCAGCCCCGAGAAGAACCGCACCTGGGTACTTTCGTCGAGTGGCGGCGGAGGGGTGTCCCACAACTCGGGCACCAGCCGGGAAGCCTCGAGGCGTATCCAGCTTTTCGGCTGCAGGTCGGGCTTGGTGCTCAGGGCCTGGCGCACCCACCGGGTCATGGAAGCATAGGGGGTCGGCCCGTCGCCGGGTTGTCCCGAGAGGGTAATGTAGAGTCCCTTATCGGCCAGCAATTCTTTTGCCAGACGGCTCTTGCCCACCCCTGCTGGGCCGGCGATGAGCAGGATGTATTGGCTCTGCCAGGCCGCCTCGAGCTGCTCGAGGGCTGCTGCTCGCCCTACCAGCGGTGGGTTGAAGGTTGGGCTGCTGGGGGCTTGAGGCCACACCCGAGGGGTCGTCTTGCGCTGGCGGATTTGCTCGGCCAGGGCCTGGGTTTCGGGTAGTGGTTCCAGGGCCAACTCCCGCTGCAACACTTGACAAAGCAGCTTGTACTGATTGAGTGCCCCCTCGGTCTGCCCAAGCGCCGCGTAGAGCCGCATGGCCTCGCGGTGGAAATGTTCCTGGAGCTCGTCGTGGCGAATCAGCTCGAGGTAGAGCTCCAGGGCAAGCTGGACTTTCCCGTCGGCCTCGAGCTGTTTAGCCTGACCCTCAAGGGCCATCGCCCAAAGCCGCTCCAGCCGCTCGCGCCAGCGTTGGAGCCAGTCGCTGTAGGTCTCTTCCTCCAGCTCCAGGCCTTGCAAAAACTCGCCTTTGTAGGTTGCCAGCGCCTCGGGCCAGTGTTGCACCTCGACCTGTTCCCGAAAGCGCTGTACGTCCAGCTCAAACTGCACCAGCTCGAGCTGCTCGCGTCCGGCCAGGATGTAGGCCCCCAATGGGCTGTTACTCAGCCGGTACAGCGTCTGCCGCAGATTGTGCTGTCCTCTGCTCTCTTCACAGCTTCCCCACAGCAGCTCAACCAACCGGTTCCGGGGCTGGCGGCCCTCGAGGGCCAGGAAGGCCAGCAATGCAACCGCTTTGCGGGGCAGATTCAGCTCCTGACCCTCGCAGCGCAATTGGGGAGAACCCAGTAGCTCTACTTGCAGCATGGTGTGAGGCTTTCCAGATTCAGATGGGAAACAGGCTCCTGCCGTTTACTGCATTCAATTTAGCTAGAGGATAGCAAAGGGCCGGGTTATTTGGGGTTAAGGTAACCTTTAACCCTCCGGCTGGCCTATATGTCCTTCCGAACGCAGCGCAGCGAAGTGAGGCATCTGATGCGCTTCAGTCCCCTGCATTCGCGACCCCTGAGAGCGGTTCCCACGAATAGTCGGTGCGGCGGTTTTTGCCGTACCGACTACAATACGACGCACCGTGTGCGTCGTATTGGTGGGAAACGTGAAGAGCAGTACCCGATTCCTCGTCGCACTGCGTGCGCCTTGGAATGACGGTGAAATTTGAAGTATCCCGACGACTTTGTTGCCAGACCAATTAGAACGCATCTGAGCCCTCCTGTGACGCGCGGGCTTTGCGATATGATTTCTCGCAATGGGCGAGCCCCTTTTGCGACTCCAAAACATCACCAAGCGCTTCCCAGGGGTAGTGGCCAACGATGGGGTGAGTCTCGAGGTCTACCCCGGCGAGGTACTGGCCTTGCTGGGCGAGAATGGGGCGGGTAAGTCTACGCTCATTTCCATACTGTACGGCCTCTACCGCCCGGATGAGGGCGAAATCTTCCTGGAAGGCCGTCCGGTCAAGATTCACTCACCAGTGGATGCCCTCAAACTTGGCATCGGGTTGGTGCCCCAGCACCCTACGCTGGTGGGCCGTCATACGGTGGCCGAGAACCTGGCCTTAGGCATCGGAACCCCCTTGCTGCCGGCCCGGCGCATCGTGCCCCTGATCGAACGCATTGCCCAGGGATATGGCCTCTCCATTGACCCCCAGGCCCACGTCCACCAGCTTTCGCCGGGCGAGAAGCAGCGGGTCGAGATTGTGCGGGCTTTGCTGCGGGGAGCCAAGGTGCTCATCCTGGACGAGCCTACCAGCGTCCTCACCCCGCAGGAGGCCGAGGCCTTGTTCCGGGTGATGCGCGAGCTGAAGGCGGCGGGCAAGTCGCTCATCTTCATCTCGCATAAACTCGAGGAGGTGCTGGCGATTGCCGACCGCTGTGTGGTCTTGCGCCGGGGGCAGGTGGTGGGCAGCATGCCCACCCCTGAGGCCAGCAAAACCATGCTGGCCCAGATGATGGTAGGGCGCAGCGTGAGCTTTGAACGCAAGCGCGCCAATCCGCAGATGGGTGAGGTTTTGCTGCGTGTAGAGGACTTGCAGGTTCGGTCGGGCCGCAATCTCCCTGCTTTGCGGGGGGTTAGCTTTGAGCTATGCGTGGGGGAAATTCTGGGGATTGCAGGGGTAGCCGGCAACGGCCAGAGCGAGCTGGTGGAGGTACTGGCCGGTTTGCGCAAAATGGAGGGCGGGATGGTGCGGCTGGCCGGGCAGCCCCTGGTTGCCAACCCGGCCCGGTTGTTTGCCAAGGGGGTGGCTCACATTCCTGAAGACCGTATCCACATGGGCACCGTTCCCAGCATGAGCGTGGCCGAGAACCTGGCTTTGCGTTCTTTTTGCCGGCCCCCCTTTGCCCGTGGCCTGTTGCTCAACCCCTCTGCTTTTGCCGCCCATGCCCAGGCAAAAATCCGTGAGTATGCCGTGGCTACCCCCGGCCTACACACCCCCTCACGCCTGCTTTCGGGCGGCAACATCCAGAAGGTCATTCTGGCCCGCGAGCTCTCCGGGCAGCCCCGCCTGATACTGGCGGTGCACCCGACCTATGGCCTCGACATCGGGGCAACCGAGCAGGTGCACCGGGTGCTGCTCGAGAAAACCTACCAGGGGGCGGGGGTGCTTCTGGTCTCGGAAGACCTGGAAGAGCTGCTCTCGCTATCCGACCGGATTGCGGTGCTCTACCAGGGGAGGCTGCAGGGCCCCTACCCGGTAGGTCAAATCTCCCGTGAACAGGTGGGGCTTTTGATGACCGGAGGTGAGGCGTGAGGCTCGAGCCCCTCGCCAACCCTTCGCGTTCCCGGGTGCTGGGGGTCACGCTGGCTGCTTTGGGGGTGGCTTTTGTACTGGTGGGTGGGCTCTTTGCGGCCTATGGACTCAACCCGCTCGAGGCCTACCGCGCCATGCTCTCGGGTACCCTGCTAGACGCCAAGGGCTGGCAGGAAATTTTGCGCCGCAGCATTCCCTTGCTGCTCATTGGGGTGGGCCTGACCCTGGCCTTTCGCACGCAGTACTTCAACATCGGAGCCGAAGGCCAACTGCTCCTGGGTGCAGTCTGGGCGGCTGGGGTGGCGCTGTTTATGCCCCTTCCACCCTGGCTCAGCCTGCCGGGCATGGCGCTGGCAGGGGCTCTCGGCGGAGCCCTGTGGTGCCTGGTAGCAGCCTGGCTCAAAAGCCGCCTGAGCGTCAATGAAATCCTCACTACCCTGATGCTCAACTATGTTGCACAGTCACTGGTCATTTTTTTGATTAATGGCCCCTGGAAGGGCAGGGACGCCCGTGGCTACATCTACTCAGACCGCTTCGCCGAATACCAGCAGCTGGCAGTGCTCCCCGGCACCAACGTCCACTGGCCCACCCTGCTGCTGGGGGTGCTGCTGGCGCTGGGCCTGCAATGGCTGCTCACCCGCACCACCCTGGGCTTCCGGATGCGGGTGGTGGGGGAGAACCCGGAGGCAGCCCGTTACCTGGGCATCTCGGGAGTTCGGGTGGTGCTTTGGGTAGCCCTCATCACCGGAGGGTTGGCTGGGCTGGCCGGGGTCGGCGAGATTGCCGGAATTCACCACCGCCTGATAGAGCCGGGTCAGCTCTCCTCCGGCTATGGCTTTACCGCCATCATTGTGGCCTGGTTGGCCAGGGGCAACCCGGCGCTGGTGCTTCTGACCGCTCCCTTGATGGGCCTGATTCTGGCAGGGGGCGACCTGCTCAAGGTGAGCCTCAACATGCCTTTCCGCATTGTGGACGTGTTCAGCGGGGTGATGCTTTTGTGCCTGATTGGCTCGGAAATTTTCCTGAGGAATCGCCTCCGTTGGGGCCGCTAGAGGAAAGCAGGTGAAAATGTGGAAGAAATCCTGAACGCCCTCGCTCGAGCCCTCTCCTTTGGTACGCCCTTGCTTTTGGCCTGCCTGGGAGCCATTCTGAACGAACGCGCCGGGGTAGTGAACCTGGGGGTGGAGGGGATGATGGCTCTGGGAGCCCTGGCCGGTTTTGCGGTGGCTTTTGGCAGTGGGGTAGGGGATGGCAACCTCTGGCTGGCTGTACTGGCAGCCCTGGGGGCGGGTACTCTGGCTGCCTTCCTACACGCTTTTGTTACCATTACCTTGCAGGCCAACCAGTTTGTCTCAGGGCTGGCGCTGACCATGCTGGGCCTGGGCTCGGCGGGCTTGCTCGGTAAGCGCTTTGAGGGGCAGCCCCTGTTCAACCAGCCCCCCGAGTGGCCCTTTACCCTGGGAGCGATTGGGCTGGCGGTGCTGCTGGGGCTGGTTTTTTACGCAACCAAACTGGGCCTCTCGCTCCGCTCGGTGGGCGAAAACCCCGCCGCTGCCGACCTGCTGGGCATCAACGTATCGGCCGTGCGATATGGGGCAGTGGCCGTTGGGGGTGCGCTGGCGGGGCTGGCGGGGGCCTACCTCTCGCTGGTTTACCGCCCCTCCTGGACCGATGGCATGACTGCCGGGCTGGGTTGGATTGCGGTCGCGCTGGTGATTTTCGTGGGCTGGAGCCCACTGAGGGCCATCTTTGGAGCGGTCTTTTTTGGCCTTTTGTACTACCTTCAGTTTAGGCTCCAGGGGCAAAGCCCCATTCCCTCGGAGGTGTTTGCGAGCCTGCCCTACCTTCTGGTTATACTTGTGCTGGCTTTGTCAGGGCTGCGTGGGCAGCAAGGCAACGCCCCTGAAGCGCTGGGCAGACCCTATCGGCGGGGCGAACGCTAACATGGCGACACGAGCCCAAAGCTTCACAAGGGCATGTGGGGCCGGGCAGTAGGAGGGTTGCATGAGAAAGACTTGGTTGCTAGGTATCCTGATGTTGCTGGGGCTAGGCTTCGCGCAGGCTCAGCAGGCTAACCTTAAGGCTTGTTTCATCTATGTGGGCCCGATAGGCGATGTGGGCTGGACCTTCGCCCACGACGAAGCCCGTCGGGCTGCGGAGAAGGCCATTCCCGGCCTCACCACGCAGTACGTGGAATCGGTCAAGCCCGCCGACACCATGGCTACCATAGACCGGCTGGTCTCGGGCGGCTGTAACGTGATTTTTACCACCTCCTTCGACTTCATGGATCAGACCCTCGAGGCCGCTAAGAAATACCCCGAGGTCATCTTCGCCCATGCCTCGGGCTTCAAGCGGGCCCCCAACATGCTCACCTACATGGCCGATTTCTATCAGATTTACTACCTGAACGGCCTGATGGCGGGCGCCCTGACCAAGAGCGGCAAGGTCGGCTACGTGGCGGCCTTCCCCATTCCCGAGCTCAAGCGCCATATCTCGGCCTTTGCCCTGGGGGTGCGGGCGGTGAACCCGCGCGCAACCGTCAACGTGAAATGGATCAACGCCTGGTTTGACCCCGTCAAGGCCCGCGAGGCTGCCGAAGCCCTGATGGCCGAAGGCAACGACATCCTGGCCTTTACCGAAGATACCGCCACCGTGATTCAGACCGCCGCCCGGCGTAAGGTGCCCAGCTTCAGCCACTACAACTCGATGTACAAGTACGCGCCGGATTATGTGGTCTCGGGCCAACTCGTAGACTGGAGCGTCATCTACATTGACATCCTGAAAAAAGTGCAGAACGGCACCTACACCTCCAAGAACCTTCAGAACGTGGACTACTGGTGGCTGGCCCGTGAAAAAGCTGTGATGCTGGGCGCGCAGGTAGGCATGCCCATCAACCCCAAGTTTGAGGCGGCCCTGAAGCGGGCCACCATGACCGTGAACGGCAAGCGGGTCAGTGTGTATGACCGGGTGATGGAGCTCTACAAAGACATCCAGAGCGCCAGCCCTAAGTGGGATCCCTTCACCGGCCCCATTCGCGACCGCAACGGGGTGCTGCGCGTACCCGCGGGGCGCAAGATGACCGTCAAGGAACTCAACGAGATGCAGTGGGTGGCTCCTGGCGTGGTGGGTCAGGTAGCGGACGAGCCGAAGTAGGCTTGCCTGGCAACCAGGGGGCGGGTTGACTGGCCCCCTGGTTTTTTAATCACCCCACGAATGCCCAAAGCCCAAGGCCGAAAGCTGAATAGGGGCCTGTCTGTGCAACCCCAGCTTGCGATGGCAGAGGGCTGCCCGTTAGGATGCACAGAACATGAGCATCACCCTTGCCGACCTCCAGTACGCAGTGGACGCCGCAATGGGCCGCCGTCCGGGCAGTGTGCTTTTGAAGAATGTGCGGCTGGCCGATGTGTTTAGCCTCGAGCTAAAGCCCACCCACATCCTGCTGGCCGGGCCCCTGGTGGCGGCGGTGGGCCCGGCGTATGCTGAGGCCGAGGCCCTGGAGGTGCTCGATTTAGAGGGCCGGGTGGTGGCTCCGGGCCTGATTGATGGGCACGTGCACCTCGAGAGCTCCCTGGTCTCGCCCGCCGAGTACGCCCGTGGTGTGGTGCCCCGCGGCGTGACCGGGGTGGTAACCGACCCCCACGAGATTGGCAACGTGGCGGGGGTGGCGGGTATCGAGTGGCTGATGGAGGCCAGCGAGGGACTGCCGCTGGAGGTCTGGATTACGGTGCCGTCCTCGGTGCCTTCCACGCGCCTGGAAACCAGCGGGGCTACGCTGGGCCTGGCCGAGATCGAGCACCTCCTGGCCCACCCCCGGGTGGTGGGGGTGGCCGAACTGATGAGCTTTCCGGCCATTCTGGCCGCCGATGTGGACGAACTGAGCAAGGTGCTGCTGGCCGAGCGCTTTCGCAAGTCGCCCGAGGGCCACGCCCCCACCCTGACCGGGCGGCCTTTGCAGGGCTACCTGGCCACCGGCATTGCCTCCGACCACGAGAGCACCACCTTAGAAGAGGGGCGGGCCAAGCTCGAGGCAGGCTGCTTTTTGATGGTGCGCGAAGGCTCGACCACCCGCAACCTCGAGGCCCTGCACCCGCTCATCAAACCGCAGTACGCCGACCGCATCGGCCTGGTGACCGACGATCGCCTGCCCTCCGACCTGCTGCTCGAGGGCGGGGTGGACTTCCTGGTGCGCAAGGCCATTGCCCTGGGGGCCGACCCCATCTACGCCATCCGGGCCGGAAGCTGGAATGTGGCCCGCCATTATCGCCTTACACGCCGGGGCGCCGTTGCGCCAGGCTTTCAGGCCGACCTGGTCATCCTGGATGACCTGGAGACCTTTGCCGCAAGCCGGGTGTATCAGCGGGGCCGCCTGGTGGCCGAGCAGGGGCAGCTCAGGGTGGAACTGCCCCAAACCAGGGTCGGGGCAGCGGTTTCTCAAACGGTCAAACTACCCCAGCTACGGCCAGCGGATTTGCGGATTCCGGCTTTTTCTGGCATGGCTCGAGTGGTACGGGCCATCCCGCATCAGGTGCTGACTGCCGAGGCGCACCTCGAGCCTACCATCCGAGACGGCGAGGTGGTGGCCGACCCCGAGCGCGACCTGGCCAAGCTCATCTGCCTCGAGCGCCATGGAAAAAACGGTCAGATTGGCAAAGGTCTGGTAACAGCCTTCGGCCTGAAAAAGGGCGCGCTGGCCTGCACGGTGGGCCACGACCACCACAACCTGATGGCCGTGGGGGTTTCGGATGCCGATATTTTGACCGCTGCCAGAAGGCTCGAGGCCCTGGGTGGGGGGATGATTGCGGTGGCCGATGGCGAGGTACTGGCCGAGCTGGCCTTGCCCATTGCGGGCCTGATTACCGACGAGCCCCTGGAGCAGGTCAACGCCAGGCTACAGGCCCTCGAGACCGCCGCCCGGCAACTGGGCGTCACCCTGCCCGACCCTTACATGGCGCTCTCGTTTCTGGGCCTGGCCGTGATTCCCGAACTTCGCCTGACCGACTATGGGCTGGTGGATGTCCACAAGGGGGCTTTGGTGCCGCTGGCGGTGGAGTAAATGCTGAAAGCCAAAAGCTAAAGGCCGAAAGCAATAAGCCGAGGGCCAATACGCTGCTCTACCAACGGCCTGGGGCGCAGGGGTGGTTATACCAAATCTGCTCAGAGGTGACCCAAAAGCGATATACAAGTCCCTCGGACGCGCCCCCTGGCGCGGCAAGTGAGGGGCGCGTTTAGCGCCGCTCACGCGCAGAGTTGGTATTAGAATAGTGCGGCATGACCTTTATTTTGCGTGGCCTGGTGGTTCACACCCCCCAAAACCCCTTCCGCGAGACTGATGCCCTGCAAGCCTTTTCCGATGGAGGGCTGGCGATTGCCGGAGGCCGGATTGCGGCGGTGGGCCATTTTGCCGAGGTGTCCCGGCAGTTTCCTGATGCACCGGTGCAGGACTGCCGCGAGGGGGTTTTGCTGCCGGGGCTGGTGGATACCCATGTGCACTACCCGCAAACCCGCGTGATTGGGGCCATGGGCTACACCCTGCTCGACTGGCTGGAAAAGCGCACCCTGCCCTTAGAAGCCCGGCTTTCCGACAACAAACTGGCCCGCGAGCTGGCCCGGGAGTTCGTCAAGCTGCTCCTGCGCAACGGTACCACCACGGCCTTGGTGTTTGGCTCGCACTTCCAGGGGGCCACCGCCAACCTTTTCGGAGCCGCCGAGGATGTGAGGCTTCGCATTATTGCAGGGCAGGTGTGCTCGGATCGGCTGCTGAGGCCCGAACTGCACACCACCCCCGAGCAGAGCTACGCCGAGCAAAAGATGCTGATCCAGCGCTTTCACGGGCGCGGCAAACTGCGCTATGCGGTCACGCCGCGCTTTGCCCTTTCGGCCTCCGAGGGGTTGCTCGAGGTCTGCCAGACCCTTCTGCAAGAGCACCCCGACCTGCACTTCACCACCCACATCAACGAGAACACCGAGGAAATTCGCACCGTGGCGGCGCTTTTCCCCTGGAGCGAAAACTACCTCCAGACCTACGACCGGTTTGGCCTGGTGAGGGAGCGCTCGGTGTTTGCCCACAACGTACACCCCACCGAGCCCGAGCTGCTGCGGCTGGCCGAGGCACGGGCCGCCGTGGCCCACTGCCCCAGTTCCAATGCTTTCATCGGCAGCGGCATCTTTCCCATGCGACAGCATTTGCGCCATGGGGTTCGCTTTGGGCTGGGTTCGGACGTGGGGGGCGGTACCGGGTTCAGCCTTTTGAAGGAGGGCCTTACGGCCTACATTGCCCAGCGCTACGCCCAGGACGGTGTGAACCTGACCCCCGCCCACCTGCTCTACCTGGCCACCCAGGCGGGTGCCGAAATTCTGGGCCTGGGCCAGGAAGTTGGGAGTTTCGCGCCGGGCAAGGCTGCCGATGTGGTCTGGGTCAAACCCGAAGAAAGGAGCACCCTGGAAATTCACTTCCGCCATCTGGACTCCGTGGAAGAGCTACTGGGCTCGCTCTTCACCCTGCACGGCGAGGCCGGGGTCGAAAAGGTCTGGCTCGATGGCCGGGAAGCGCCCCTGGACTGATGTTATGTTGGGCCGCATGGAACAGGTCTATGTGCTGCCTACCTCAGTCTTTCCGCCCGCATGTGATGCCTTGATTCCCCTCGAGCCCGAACTGCTTATAAGCATCGAACAGAAGGGCTTCTTCATGGAACGCGCCCAGGCCGAAGAAGACCCCACCCACAGGCAGATCATCCCCTACGCCCTGGTAGCGTACCAGGGCCGCTACTTTCTGATGCGGCGCACCAGGGGCGGCGGCGAGGCCCGTTTGCATGACCTCTACACCCTTGGGGTGGGCGGCCATATCAACCCCCAAGACCTCACCCACCCCAGCGCCAACCCCGTACTGGATGGCCTGCGCCGTGAGCTGCTGGAAGAGGCAGGGGTGCTGCACTACACCGCCGAGCCGGTGGGCCTGATTGTGATGTCCGATACGCCGGTGAGCCGGGTACACGCCGGGGTGGTGTTTGTGGTGGAGGCCCAGGACGAGCCCAGGGTGCAGGAGGTGGAGAAGCTCGAGGGCCGCCTGGTAGAGTTTTCCGAGCTGCACTCGGTGCGGGACTGCCTAGAGGGTTGGTCCCGCCTTTTGCTCGACTGGCTCGAGGCGAACCAGCCGCTCTAGGTACTTGGCCAGGATGTCGGCCTCGAGGTTGACCAGGCGCCCGGGCTGCCAGTTCCCGAGGGTGGTCACCGCCAGGGTGTGGGGGATGAGCCAGAGGCTGAAGTGGGTGGAGGGCAGCTCGGGGCGGCTTCCGGCCGGGCCCCCCACGTCCACCACCGTAAGGCTCACCCCGTCCACCGCTACGCTGCCCTTGGGAACCAGGTAGCGGGCCAGGGAAGGCGGGGCCTCCAGCCAGACCACGTACCGCCCATCCTCCGGCTCTACCCGGAGCACCCACCCTACCCCGTCCACATGGCCGGTCACCAGGTGCCCGCCCAGCCGGCTATTGGCCGCCAAGGCCCGTTCCAGGTTGACCCAAGCCCCCTCCTGCCAATAGGGGGTGGTTTTGGCCAGGGTCTCCTGCGAGAGCTGAACCGAGAAGCCTGTTTTGTCGAAGGCCACCACGGTCAGACAGACCCCGCTCACCGCAATGCTCTCCCCGAGACCCAGGTCGTCCCACATTCGCTGGGGGACGATGTAGAGTTCTCGATTTCCTCCTTGAGTCTTGGCCTGGCTTATCTGCCCGCTCTGCTCCACAATGCCCGTAAACACTGTTCCAGCTTAGCAGTTGCCGCCGTGTTTTGGTTGGAGTGGGGCACAGTGCTAGACGCCTCGGGTGGTTGCGTTATAAACTTTGACTCGGTATAAAAATAGCCAGGTGAAAAACCTTGCAACCAGAGAAACTTTCTTCGCAGATAGTTTGCGTCTGGAGGGAACAATGCGAATCAAGAAGATCGGTGTAGTGGGTTCGGGCACGATGGGTGGCGCGATAGCGGCACTGGCAGCCTCCGCAGGGGTGCCGGTGGTCATGCTGGATATACCGGGCCAGGAGGACAAACTCGAGCTGGTCAAAAAGGGCCTGGAACGCCAGCTCAAAAGCAAGCCCGCGAGCTTCATGGACAAGAGTCGGGCGGCCCTCATCGAGCTGGGCACCACCGATGAACTGGAAAAACTGAAAGACTGCGACTGGATCGTGGAGGTCATCATCGAGAAGCCCGAGCCCAAGCAGGCCCTGTTTGCGCGGCTCGAGGCCCTGGGTACCAAGGCCATCGTGAGCTCCAATACCTCCGGCATTCCCATGAAAACCCTTCTGGAGGGCCGGGGAGAGGCCTTCCGCAAGCGCTTCCTGGGCACACACTTTTTTGCCCCGGTGCGCTACCTGCACCTTTTAGAGCTGATTCCCACCCCCGACACCGACCCCGCCGTGCTGGAGGCCATGCGCCAGTTTGGCGAGCGCATCCTGGGTAAGGGCACCGTCCTCTGCAAGGACGCACCCGGCTTCATCGCCAACCGGCTGGGGGTGTTCGGCATGACCCAGGCCATGCGCCTGATGATGTCGGAGGGCCTCACCATTGACGAAGTAGATGCCCTCACCGGCCCGCTGGTAGGCCGCCCCAAGAGCGCCACCTTCCGCACCGGCGATATCTCCGGCCTGGATGTGCTGAAGCTGGTCTCCACCGAGCTGGCTCATACCACCGGCGAAGACTTCGCCATGCCCGAGTGGGTGGAAAACCTGATTGCCCAGAACAACTTGGGCGACAAGACCGGCGCAGGCTTCTACAAGAAGGTAGGGAAGGACATCTTCACCTACGACTACCAGACCGGTGAGTACAAGCCCCAGCAAAAGCTGCGCCTGGACGAGATTGGAGCCATCAAGGATCTGCCCCTGAACGAGCGGCTCCAGAAGGTGGGCGAGCTTCCCGGCAAGTATGGCGCCTTTGCCCGCAAGCTGTTCTTGATTAACGCGCACTACGCCCTCGAGAAGGCCCCGGAGATCGCATACGACATTGTCTCGGTAGACCGGGCCCTGGAGTGGGGGTTTGCCTGGGAGCAGGGGCCTTTCAAGAACATGGACGCGGTGGGCCTGGAGTATCTGCGCCGGGGCTTTGCCGAGCTGGGCCTGAGCGAGCCGGAGCTTCTCAAGAAGGCCCAGGGTAGTTTTTATAAGGACGGCACCTACCTGGGCTTCGACGGCCAGTACCACCCCATCCCGCCCGAGGAAGGGGTTATCCGGCTGGCGCAGGTCAAAAGCGCAGGCCGGACGCTGCTGGAGGGCAAGGAGTACGCCCTGCTCGACCTGGGCGATGGGGTGGCCCTCTTCGAGAACCGCGCCAAGATGGGCACCTGGGGCGAGGGCTCCATCGGTGGACTGCACAAGGCCCTGGACTGGGTGGAGGCCCAGGGCTACGCCGGGCTGGTGATTGGGCACGAAGACCCCCGCACCTTCAGCGCCGGGGCCAACCTGGCCCTGGTCTTGATGGCGGCCCAGGAAGGGGCCTGGGACGAGTTGGAAATGGCCACCCGCCGCTTCCAGCAGACCTCCATGCGTCTGCGCCGGGCCCCTTTCCCGGTGGTGGCCGCGCCTTTTGGCCTCACCCTGGGCGGTGGGGCCGAGTTCAGCCTGCACAGCAGCGCCATTCAGGCCCATGCCGAGCTGTACATGGGCCTGGTCGAGACCGGCGTGGGGTTGCTGCCCGGTGGAGGGGGCACCAAAGAGATGCTCTTCCGCTTCACCCACGAGCTTTCCGCCTATGGCTCGGACATAGACCTGTTTGAAGGGGTCAAACGGGCCTTCCAGATGATCATGCTGGCCCAGACCTCCACCAGCGCCCTCGAGGCCCGCAATATGGGCTTTTTGCGCCAAAGTGACGGCATCAGCATGAACCGCGACCGGCTGATTGCCGATGCCAAGCGGCGAGTGCTCTTCATGGCCCCCGACTTCGTGCCCCAGCCCCCCATGAAAATTCGGGCCCTGGGGGCCGAGGGTCTGGGCAACCTGCGCTATGCCCTCTGGCAGTTCCAGGAGGCCAAGCAGGCCAGTGAGCACGATGTGCTGATTGGCAACCACGTGGCCTACGTGCTCTGCGGCGGCGACGGGCCTGCCCGCGAGGTGACCGAGCAGGACATTCTGGATCTGGAGCGCGAGGGCTTCCTGAAGCTTTTGGGCACCAAGAAAACCCAGGAGCGCATCGCCCATACGCTGAAGACCGGAAAGCCCCTGCGGAACTAGCTTCTAAAGAGTGAGTTGCTTGTGGAGTTTGAAATGACATTGCCTTTTTCAAGGTCCAAGCCCGAGTCCTGGCACAGTCGGCTGTGGCGGTGGGGCTTCAACCTTTTCCCAGCGTACAAGGGTACTGGGGGGCGGGTCATTTATATTGCCCCGGACTGGAGAGAGGTGCACGTGGCGCTGCCGCTTAACTGGCGTACCCGCAACTACGTGGGCACCTTATTTGGAGGCAGTATGTACGGGGCGATAGACCCCATCTACATGCTCATGCTCATCAAAAACCTGGGGAAAGGTTATGTGGTCTGGGATAAAGCCGCCACCATTCGCTTTCGCAGGCCTGGAAGAACCACCCTGTTTGCCCGCTTTGTGCTTACCGATGAGGAGCTTGGGGTTATTCGCCGTCTGGCGCATGAGAACACTTCTACTGAACGCGTGTACCCCGTGGAGCTCGTGGATGCTTCGGGGGTGGTACATGCCAGTTTTGAGAAAACCCTCTACATCAGAAAAACGGATAAGGAGTCGTGATGAAAGAAGCCGTAATCGTTAGTGCAGTTCGCAGCGCGGTGGGGCGCGGCAAAAGCGATGGTTCTTTGGCCTCGGTGCACCCGATTGACCTTTCGGCCACGGTAATGAAGGCGGCAGTTGAAAAGGTGGGATTGGACCCGGCCCACCTCGAGGACATCCAGTGGGGCTGCGCCATGCCCGAAGCCAGCCAGGGCCTTAATGTGGCCCGGCTTTCGATGTTGCGGGCTGGGTTTCCGGTGGAGGTCTCGGCGGCAACCATCAACCGCTTTTGCTCCTCCGGGCTTCAGAGCGTGGCCTATGCCGCCCAGGCCATCATGTCGGGCATGAACGAGGTTGTTCTGGCCGGCGGCGTAGAGATGATGAGCCAGGTGCCCATGTCGGGCTACCATACCCAGCTCCACCCCGAGCTGACCGAGGCTTACATCGGCATGGGCTTTACCGCCGAGCGGGTGGCCGAGCGCTGGGGGGTCAGCCGCGCCGATCAGGACGCCTGGGCCCTGCGCAGCCACCAGAAGGCGCTGGAGGCCCAGGCCAGGGGCGCTTTTGACGAACAGATTGTGCCAGTTCCGGTTAAGAAGGTCTCCTGGAAAGGTGCAAAAAAGCAGCTCGAGGAGTTCCTGTTCGCCAAAGACGAACTGCCCAGGGCCGACACCAGCTTAGAACGCCTGGCCAAGCTCAAACCCGCCTTCAAGGAAGGGGGTACGGTCACGGCAGGCAACGCTTCTCCCTACTCCGACGGCGCTGCCGCGCTGCTGGTGATGAGCGCCGAGAAAGCCCAGGCGCTGGGTCTGAAGCCGCTGGCCCGCTTTATCTCCTTTGCCACGGGCGGGGTTGACCCGGACATCATGGGTGTGGGGCCCATCAAGGCGGTGCCCAAGGCTCTGGCCAAAGCCGGCATCGGCCTGGATGATCTCAAGCTCATCGAGTTCAACGAAGCCTTTGCTGCGCAGGTGTTGGCGGTGATGGGGGAGCTCCAGATGAACCCCGAGAAGGTCAACGTCAACGGAGGGGCCATTGCGCTGGGGCACCCCCTGGGTGCGACGGGCGCCAAGCTCACCACCCAGCTCATCCACGAACTCGCAAAGCGCGGGGGCGGGTTGGGGATGGTGACCATGTGCATTGGCGGCGGGATGGGCGCGGCGGGGGTTTTTGAGGTATATCCATCCGCTTGAGCTTCACCAGTTCGCTTCTTGGCAAATTCGGCTTTCAGACTGTGGTGCTAGGCTAAAGACATGCGACGGGGGCTGTTGGCCTTTCTGATGGTGTGGCTGGCGGCTTGTGTACCTACCTACCTGGGTAGCGTACCCTACTACCCCTACAGTCTGGAAGATTTCCCGGTTTTCACCAGTCCGGCAGGAGCGCCGCTCTTTGGCCGGCAGCGCTACGAGGAGCGTCGCTGGACAGCCATTGCACGGGGGCCTGCCTGGACCTTTGGGTTCTTTATTACCCTCGAGTTTGGCCTGCCGTCCCGGCCTACCTCACCGTTCCCGAACCCGGTGGAGAGCTGTCGTTTTGCCAGCGAGGACGAAAAACCTGCCGATGTTCGCGTTGTGCTGCTGGAGGCGCCCCCAGGGTTTGGGGTGGGTCTGGAAAGGGCCAGCCACAAGCTCTGGTGCGGTCGGCGCGAGCGAGACGCCCGGGGCTTTGAGGTGTTGCACTACACCACCTGGCTCGAGGTCGTTTACCGCTTTGAAATGCCCCCGGTGTCCCCAGGCACGTATCCGCTCCGCTGGCAGCTCTGGGAGGGTGACCGGCTGATTGCTGAGGAAGACCGGCGCTTTACCCTAACCGCGGGTCGCTAGAGCGAATCACATATTTTGAGCCGTCTAATACCAACTCTACGATGAGGTGACACACAAAGCGTCTTGAATCCAGGGCCAAAAGCAAAGCTGCTCAACCCTGGTTGGGTCGGCTGCAAGCTGGGGACAATCTTTCGACTCATTCCCCCATCCTGCTTTAGAAGTCACCTAGAATGAGATCTGGTATCACTTTGTGTTTGGGGTGATTGACGGTTCCCGAACTTGCAGCTAAACTTTATACTCAGTATAAGTTTGTAATAGGTCAAAAAAGCCGGGAGGTTAGTGTGATTGCAGACAAGAAACTTTCCACCAAAGGCGGCGGCTGGTTGCTGGAAAAGCCCGAGCAGATTTTCACCCCGGAAGACTTCGACGACACCACCCGCATGATTCAGGAGACGGTGCGGCAGTTTGTCGAGAAAGAGTACCGGCCTGTAGCGGAGGCCATGGAACATGGCGAACTCGAGCACAACATCCCCCTGCTCAAAAAGTGCGGTGAGCTGGGCTTGCTGGGGGTCGAGGTCTCGGAAGAGTACGGCGGCCTGGATCTGCCCAAAACGGTCAGTACGGTGATTGCCGAAGCCCTCGCGGGCACGGGTGGGTTCAGTGTGTCCTATGGCGTCCAGACCAGCATTGGCCTCCTGCCGCTGGTTTACTGGGGCACCAAGGCCCAGAAAGACAAATACCTGGCCAAAATGGTCTCGGGGGAGCTGATTGCCGCTTACTGCCTTACCGAGCCGCAGTCCGGCTCCGATGCCATGGGGGCCAAGACCCGCGCCGAGCTTTCCGAAGATGGCAAGCATTACATCCTGAACGGCACCAAGATGTGGATTTCCAACGCGGGCTTTGCCCACCTCTTCACCGTCTTTGCTAAGACCAAAGAGGGCCTCACTGCCTTCCTGGTCGAGCAAGGCACCCCCGGCCTGCGGCTGGGCGGCGAAGAAAAGAAGATGGGCATCAAGGCCTCCAGCACCCGTCAGGTCTTCCTGGAAGACGTGAAGGTGCCGGTGGAGAACGTGTTGGGCGAGCTGGGCAAGGGGCACAAAATTGCCTTCAACGTGCTCAATGTGGGGCGTTACAAGCTGGGCGCGGGGGCCATTGGAGGCTCCAAGGGGGCGCTGGCCCTTTCGGCCCGGTACGCCAAAGAGCGCGTGGCCTTCGGGCAGCCCATTGCAAACTTCGGCTTAATCCAGCAAAAGCTGGCCGAGATGGCCGCCCGCATTTTTGCCGGCGAGAGTGCGGTTTACCGGACCATGGGTATGATTGACGAGGCCCTCTCGAGTCTCGACAAAGCCAACGCCGCCGAAGCGGTGCTGGCGGGCATCGAGGAGTACGCCATCGAGGCCAGCATCATCAAGGTGCTGGGCTCGGAGGTGCTGGACTACGTGGTAGACGAGGGGGTACAGATTCACGGCGGCTATGGTTACTCAGCCGAGTACGAAATCGAGCGGGCCTACCGCGACAGCCGCATCAACCGCATCTTCGAGGGCACCAACGAGATTAACCGCCTCCTGATTCCGGGCATGTTGCTGCGCCGGGCCACGAAGGGCGAGCTGCCGCTCTTCGATGCTGCCATGAAGCTGCAAAAGGAGCTTCTGGAGCCCTCCTTTGACGAGCCTGAGGACATAGAGATGGCCCAGCTCGAGGGCCTCAAAAAGCTGGCCCTGGCGGTTCTGGGCCTGGCCGCCCTCAAGTACGGCAAGAAGATAGAAGAAGAGCAGGAAGTGCTGGCCGTGGCCGCCGACATCCTGATTGACATCTTCGCCGCCGAGAGCGCCCTGCTCAGGGCCCGCAAGCTGGGGGAGAAGGTCTACGCCGAGATGGCCCAGCTATACCTGTACCAGGCCCTCGACCGCGCCCAGGCGGCGGCGCTCTCCATCCTGCCGCGTCTGGCCGAGGGCGATGATATGCGCCTGATGGCCTCGGCGGCCCGCCGCCTGACCAAGCACGACCCCACCGACCTGGTGGAGCTGCGCCGCCGGATTGCAGCCAGGGTGCTCGAGGCCGATGGCTATCCGCAGCCCAAAGCTTAAACTAGAACGAAAATCATGGGGCGCACTGAGTGCGCCCTTTTTTCTGTGGACAAGCTGTTACACTTAACCCAAATGACCTCACAGACTGCAGATCTTGTCAGGGAAGTTCGGGCTTTTGTGGAGCAGGAAATCCTGCCCCTGGAGTCCACGTTCCTGAAGCACGGCTTCAGGGCGGTTTTGCCCGGTCTTCAAAAGGTTCGGCAGAAGGTCAAGGCCCAGGGCTGGTGGCTGCCCCCGCTGCACGCTCCAGAGGGCATGGGATTGAGCCTTTCCGCCTTCGCCTGCCTCAGCGAAGAGCTGGGCCGTAGCCCCCTGGGCCACTACGCCTTCAACACCCAGGCCCCCGATATTGGCAACATGGAAGTCTTGCACAAGCACGGCACCCCCGAGCAAAAAGAGCGCTTTCTGAAGCCCCTTGCGGCAGGCGAAATCCGCAGCTCCTTTGGCATGACCGAGCCCGAATACCCTGGCTCCAACCCGGTCTGGATGAACACCACCGCAGTGCTGGAGGGGGACGAGTGGGTCATCAATGGGCATAAGTGGTACACCACCGGCTTCGAGGGCTCGGCGTTTTGCATCGTGATGTGCGTGACCGACCCCGAACACCCCAACCCCTACGCCAGGGCCAGCCAGATTATCGTGCCAACCGACACCCCTGGCCTCGAGCACGTACGCAAAATTTCCGTGATGGGTGAAACCGGCGAGGACTGGATGAGCCACTCGGAGATTCGGCTGCACCAGGTGCGGGTACCGAAGGCAAACCTGCTAGGTGAGCGCGGCAGGGGCTTTGCCATTGCCCAGGAACGGCTGGGGCCGGGGCGCATCCACCACTGCATGCGCTGGATTGGTATTGCCCAGCGCAGCTTTGAGATGATGTGCCAGTACGCGGCCCGCCGCGAGCTTTCTCCCGGCAAGCTGCTGGGCTCGCGCCAGGCCATTCAGCACCTGATTGCCGAGGCCAAAGCCGAAATCCACGCCGCCCGGCTGATGGTGCTGGACGCTGCCGAGAAGGTGGAACAGCAGGGGGCGGAGGGGGCTCGAGTGGAAATCTCGGTGATCAAGTACTTTGTGGCGGGGGTGCTACAGCGGGTGCTGGATCGGGCCATTCAGGTGCACGGCGGCCTGGGCATGTCCGACGACCTGCCGCTCTCGTTCTTCTACCGCCACGAACGGGCCGCCCGCATCTACGATGGGGCCGACGAGGTACACAAAACCGTAGTGGCCCGGGCTGCGCTGAAGGAATACGGCCTCGAGGTTTCGCTGTAAAAATTGCAGAGGCGCACCATGACCGACCAACCCACCGCCACCCGACCTGGCGAAGAACTGGATCTTTCCCGCCTGCAAGCGTATTTGCTGGAGCACTTCCCCAACGCCAGGGGGAACCTCGAGGTCTTGCAGTTTCCCCGGGGTTTCTCCAACCTCACCTACCTGCTAAGGCTGGGCGAGCAAGAGCTGGTGCTGCGCCGCCCGCCCTTTGGGGCCAACATCAAGACCGCTCACGACATGGGCCGCGAGTACCGGATTTTGTCGGCCCTCTGGCCGGTGTACCCCAGGGTTCCCCGGCCCCTGCTCTACTGCGCCGACGAAAGCGTGCTGGGAGCACCGTTTTACCTGATGGAACGCCTCCACGGGGTGATCCTGCGCACCGAGCCTCCGCCGGGCATGACCCCTGCGCTGATGCGAGGGGTTTGCGAAGCGGCGCTGGAGGCCCTGGTCGAGCTGCACAGCCTGGATTATCGGCAAGCCGGTCTGGCCGACCTGGGCAAGCCCGAGGGCTACGCAGAGCGGCAGGTGCGGGGCTGGACGGAGCGCTACCAGAAAGCCCGCACCGAAGACATTCCCGGCATGGAGCGGGCCATGGATTGGCTGGCCGCGAACCTCCCCGCCGAATCCGGCGCGGCGCTGATCCACAACGATTTCAAGTACGACAACCTGATCCTCGATCCCACCAACATTACCCGGGTGTTGGCCGTACTGGACTGGGAAATGGCCACCCTGGGTGACCCCCTGATGGACCTGGGCACCACCCTGGGCTACTGGGCCGAGGAGGACGACCCCCCCGGCCTCAAACGCTTTGGCCTGACCCACCTGCCGGGCAACCTCCGCCGGGCCGAACTTGTCGAGGCCTACGCCGCTCGCACAGGCCGGGATGTTTCCAATATGCTTTTCTACTACGTTTTTGGACGCTTTAAGGTGGGCGTTATCATGCAGCAAATTTATGCGCGTTACCTCAAAGGCCAGACCCAGGATGCCCGCTTTGCTGCCTTGATCGGGCTGATTCGGGAAACCGGCGGCATGATTGACAAAGCCATTGACACAGGTGAGCTTTGAAGCGGCATAGACTATGCCCATGCGTGCAAGTGAGCTGCCTTTCACCGGCCCCGCTACCTTTTTCAAAGCCCCCCACCTTTCCCTTTCCGAGCCCTGGCAGGCCGACGTGGGCTTCCTGGGCATCCCCTACGACTTTGCGGTGGGCTACCGGCCCGGTGCCCGTTTCGCCCCCGGGGCGCTGCGGGAAGCCTCGGGCCGCTTTGCGCCGGGGCCGGAGGGCTACTTCGACCTCGAGACTGAAACCTACCGTTTCCGGGGTGCAACGCTGGTAGATGCTGGCGATGTGGACCCCGCCCAACTGGAATACCAGGAGTCCTTCCGCCGCATAACCGAGGCCGCTTTGCAGCTACGCAAACGGGTTCGGCTGCCGGTGTTTGTGGGGGGCGATCACTCGATCACCTACCCCATCCTGCGGGCCTATGCCGACCTCGAGGAGCTTTATGTGGTGCAGCTCGACGCCCACCTCGACTACTCCGACAGCCGCAACGCCACCCGCTTTGCCAACTCCTCGCCCTTCCGGCGGGCGGTGGAAGATGTGCCGGGCCTCAAGCACATCACGGTGGTCGGCCTGCGGGGTCTGCGCACCAACCCCGAAGCCTATTACGCTGCCAGGGCCAGGGGGCACACGCTCCTGGGTGCCCGGCGTGTGCGGGAGAACCTGCCCTGGGTGCTCGAGCAGTTACCCAAAGGCAAAAAGGTCTACCTGAGCTTCGATGCCGATGTGCTCGACCCCTCGATTCTGCCCGGCACCAGCAGCCCGGAGGTGGAGGGGCTCTCCTATAGTGAGGCAATGGCGGTGGTGCGGCGGGTGCTACAGCAAAACGAGCTGGTAGGCTTCGACCTGGTGGAGCTGGCGCCCAACCTGGACAGTAGCGGCCTCTCGACGCTGGTGGGGGCGCGGCTGCTGGCCGAGGTACTCGCAGTGGGGGGGCCTGAGATGACTCTATGAATCGAGTGGGCTACGAACGCCCCTGCCACCACGATTCAAGACGTGAGTGTAAATCATGGTGGTCTTGACATCCTTGTGGCCCAATAGCTCCTGTACCGTGCGGATGTCGTAGCCCGATTCCAGCAGATGGGTAGCGAAGCTGTGGCGCAGGGTATGAACGCTGGCGTGCTTATGAATGCCTGCTGCGCGTAGGGCTTTCTTCATGGCGCGTTGCACAGTGTGCTCGAGCAGATGATGCCGTCCTACCCGTCCCGTGCGGGGGTCTTTTGAACGATGAGCCGCAGGAAATACATACTGCCAGCCCCACTCTTTGGCTGCGTTGGGGTATTTACGGGCCAGTGCGTAGGGCAACTCGACCTCACCAAAGCCCTCCCCCAGGTCTTCCTGGTGCAGGCGCTGGGCATACTGGAGCTGTTGGTGGAGCGCCGCAACCAGCTTGCGTGGGAGCATGGTTTGCCGATCCTTCTCGCCCTTGCCGTCTCGAACCGTAATTTCCAGCCGCTCGAAATCCAGATCCTTCACCCGCAGGCTCAGGCATTCGGACAAGCGCATTCCGGTTCCATACAAGAGGCTCAAAATCAGATGGTGGACGCCCGAGGCACGGGATAAAATCGCCTCTACTTCGTTGCGGGTGAGTACGACCGGAACCCGCCGAGAACGCCTGGCCCTTTCAATGTTCTCGATGTCGGGCAGGTTAACCTTCAGCACATGACGGTAAAGGAAGAGCAGCGCCGAGAGGGCTACGTTTTGAGTGGAGGCCGCCACGTTGCCCTCGGTGGCCAGATGGGACAGGTAAGCCCGGATTTCTTCGGCGCCCATCTCTTTTGGATGGCGCTTCCCGTGAAAGCGAATGAAGTCTAATATGTAGTACATGTACGAGGTTTCGGTGCGACGGCTCATGTGCTTGAGGCGAAGTACATTTCGAACCTCATTGAGAAAGGGGGAGGTTTTGGGCGAGTACCGTTTTGGGCTATGGGAAACGTCCGACATGTCGAATAACATCCTAATAATCACTGGTGCTAGTCACAAAACGATGTCAGCTATACACAGGTCTGGGGAAGCAGCGATGAGGTTCAGGGCGATGATGAGGTAAGCCCACCAAGCGGTAAAGCCAAGTTCAGTACGGTGATGGC